>DDWY01000047.1 GCA_002347705.1 Anaerolineaceae bacterium UBA2274
GCACCTTTTGCGCGGGGGTTCTGGCGCTCGGGGTGGAAAAAATTCGCCTGCGCATCCTGATCTATCCCCAGAGAAATCACATCCAGGGCTTTCGCCTCAGCAATCTTCACGATCCCATCCAGGCTGGCCTCCATCGTAGGCAAACCAAAGTGGTGTCGTAATAATGGGTAAGGGGTTTTCCAGTTGATCCGGCTGATGAGATCCTGGGGATAATTCAGGGCTTCACTATCGGCATGACTTTCACCGCGCAGGAAGGCCAGAACTTCGTCCATCGGCTGACTGCCGTCAAAGAACTTCTCAAAAAATTTCCCCAGGGCTTCGGCGCGCTGGGCTACCGGAGGGGTACCGCCGAAGACAAAGCGCACACCGGATTCGTGCAGGTCAGATGCTGCTTCCGCGAATTCGCCCAAAAGGCGCTCGCCTGTCTCGGGCGTCAAGCGGTAAGAAACGCCGACCAGGTCAGCATTTTCCTCTTTGATTGCCTGCACAAAACGCTCGACTGATACCGCCGGACCCAAAAACACGGTCCGCCAGCCCGCAATTTCTGCAAGGCGTAAAAAACTGGTCACGCCAGCCACGTGTACGCATTCCCCCAAAGCCCCCGCAACTACAGTTTTCATGGTAACCTCCTGTGGTCGAACCGGATGAGAGACAGTTGGTGCGCTGTCTTGTTTTTGTCTTGATTTAATCCGATGCGAAAAATGCCAATCCCATTACTGGGAAAATAAAGTTTTCAGTGCGCTCCAGATGCATATTTGAGCTAACTTATTTTATCCTGCAATTTAATTTCCCGTTTAAGAGCTTGGACAAATATCGCTTGATGAGCACGGTCAGACTGCTTGAATATAACCTGGAGGGATAAGAATACACGCCGGTTCTATATGGAACCGGCGTGTCAGCGTTTAAGGAAAGGATTTGTTACACGACGATATTGACCAACCTGCCCGGTACCACGATAACCTTGCGGATGGGGCGACCTTCCAGGGTTTGTTGGACGGCGTCGCTTGCCAGGGCGAGTTGTTTTGCTTCTTCATCGCCGATACCCGGTTCCACCAAAATACGGTCGCGCAGTTTGCCATTGACCTGCACAATCAGCGTGATCATCTCGTCTTTGGCAGCTTCCTCGTCCACCTGCGGCCAGGCTTGGGTGTGGATTGAGTAGGGTTTGCCCAGGCGCTGCCACAGTTCTTCCGCGATGTGCGGGCAAACCGGCGCCAGCATGCGCAGATAGATATCCGTGGCTTCGTTCCATTCTTCCGAGCCAAAGGCTCCGGCGTTCTTGGCGCGACCCATCTCGTTCAGCAGTTCCATCAGGCTGGAGACGATCGTGTTGAATTCGAAATTCTCAAAATCATAGCTTACCCGCTTCAGCGTTTGGTGGGCTTTCCGGCGCAGAGCACGCAAGACCTCAGGCTCAGCACTACCTTCAGCGGGTTCCAGCAGCATATACCACACCCGCCGCAGCCAGCGGCTGTTGCCCTCAATACCAGTGCTGGACCAAGGTCCGCCCAGTTCCCAGCGGCAAAAGAAAATGATGTAAGCCCGCACGGTATCGGCGCCATAACGGGCGACCAGGTCGTCCGGATTGACCACGTTTCCACGGCTTTTGCTCATCTTTTCGCCGTCTTCGCCCAACACCATGCCCTGGTTTCGCAGTTGCAGCATGGGTTCATCGCCACTGGTGATGCCGCAATCGCGCGCGGCTTTGTGGAAGAAACGGGTGTAGATCAGGTGCATGGTGGCATGCTCGGAGCCGCCGGTGTAGGTGTCCACTGGCATCCAGTAGTTGTACTGGGCAGGGTCAAAGGGACCCTCGCTGAAATCGGGGCTGAGGTAGCGCAGGTGATACCAGCTGGAGCACATGAAGGTGTCCATGGTGTCGGTTTCGCGTTCGGCTGGACCGCCGCAGTTTGGGCAGGTGGTGAAGCGCCAGGTGGGGTGCAGCTTGAGCGGGCTTTCGCCGGTGGGCAGCCATTCCACGTCATCTGGCAGCAGGACGGGAAGCTGATCCTCTGGTACAGGCACCGTGCCACAGGTTGGGCAGTAGATCATGGGGATCGGTGCCCCCCAGTAGCGCTGGCGGCTGATCAGCCAATCGTGCAGGCGATAGCTGGTGGTGCCAAACCCAAATTCGTTTTCCTCAGCAAAGCGAAAAGCCGCAGCCATGGATTCTGATTCGGGGGTGCCGGTGAGTGGACCAGAATTGACCATCGAGCCGTGGGCTTCAACCGCGGCGGTCATTTCGTCGGGGTCGATCAAATTAACCCCATTGGGGTGGATTACGACCTTGATAGGCAGGTTAAACTGGCGCGCGAACTCAAAATCGCGCTGATCATGGGCGGGCACTGCCATCACAGCTCCGGTGCCGTAGCCCATCAGAACATAATCGGCAATCCAGATCGGAATGTGCTCACCGGAGGCGGGGTTGATGGCATAGCCGCCCGTGAAGACGCCGGTTTTCTCACGCGTGGCAGACTCGCGCTGGATGTCGGATTGGCGCTTGGCTTGATCCTGGTAGGCACGCACCTCATCCAGTTGGGCAGACGTTGTGACGTTCTCAACCAAGGGGTGCTCGGGGGACAGCACCATGAAAGTCGCGCCCCAGAGCGTGTCGGGACGGGTGGTGAAGACCTCGATCGGGTCGCCAGCCTCAGTTTTGAAGGTGATAGAAGCGCCTTGCGACTTGCCGATCCAATTTTGCTGCAGGGTCTTGATAAATTCCGGCCAGTCGAGACCTTCGTAGTTGAGCAGCTCCTCGGCATAATCGGAGGTCTTGAAGAACCACTGTTTCAGATCTTTGCGGATCACAGGCGTGCCGCAGCGTTCGCAGTGGCGGTCTTCACCGTGGACTTGCTCGCGCGCCAGGGTAGTGTTGCAGTTGGGGCAGAAGTCCACCGGGGACATCTTTTGGTATGCCAACCCGTGCTTGTAGAACTGCTCAAAAAACCACTGCGTCCAGCGGTAATATTTTGGATCAGAAGAGATGATCTCAGAGCGCCAGTCGAAGGAATTGCCCATGGAGCGGAGCTGCCCGCGCATATGTTCAATGTTGGCATAAGTCCATTTTTTGGGGTGGATGTTGTGTTTGATGGCGGCGTTTTCAGCCGGCAGACCAAAGGCGTCAAATCCGATTGGGAAGAAGACATTATAACCCTGCATACGCTTAAAGCGGGCACGGGCATCGGAAGGCGTCATGGCATACCAGTGACCGATGTGAAGGTCGCCGGAAGGGTAGGGCAGCATGGTGAGGGCGTAAAACTTGCTTTTGTTTGGGTCGCGCTCGGGCTGGTAGAGTTTGTCTGCCTCCCAGCGTGCCTGCCATTTGGGCTCGATGTCTTCGGGTCGATAAGTTGGTATTGCGGTTGGGTCCATCATGTTTTGCTCCTGTTTATTTGGATGTGGATTATCTCCACAACCTAACTGTTTTTGTCTTGACTAACCCACCCCCCTGCCCCCTCCCAGGAGGGGGTGATGAATTAGCCTTGCGGCTTTGCGGGAATATTCCTACCCTGTCCAGCCCCTTCTTTTGGGGCGAAGGGAGGGGGATAAAAGGGGTGGAACAATCTCGTCTTGTCCGATCCATTGCTGAGGAACGGCGAGGGCGAATATTTGGTCCTTCACCCCCTCCTGGGCGGGGGCAAGTGGGTGGAAACATCTCGTCTTGTCAGATCCTTTGCTGAGGTACAGCGAGGACGTTTATTCGGTCTTTCACCTCCTCCTGGGCGGGGGCAAGTGGGTGGAACAATCTCGTCTTGTCCGATCCATTGCTGAGGAACGGCGAGGGCGAATATTCGGTCCTTCACCCCCTCTTGGGAGGGAGCAAGGGGGTGGGTTGTTAAACAGCGTTACTTAAATAAAAAATCCCTGCCTGCAGGGACGAAATTGCTTTCGCGGTACCACCCTGCTTCCCATCACGAAGACGAGCAGCTCATGGAGGCTATAACGGGTCTGACCGTCTGCGGCTAAAGGGCATCACCGCAGCCACGCTCCGGGAGGAGGGGCAGTTGAGTGGGGTCTGAGGCGCTCCGCGGGCGCATGCAGCGTTTCAGCCAGGCGGCTGCTTTCTGGCGGATGACCTATGCTCTGCCATCGTGTTTGCGATGAGAGTATATCATAATTTGGGTGAAAGATGCGTCTGGAAAGTCCAGCTCTTTCCTGGTATCAGGACGCCCACTGTACGGATGCGCTTCAGTCCATCCGCAATACTTGAATGGTTATTATGCGGTGGGAGTAAACCCCCACAGTACAATCAGGTCCCCGTACCTGCCCGGGTAACTCCTATAATAGCGAGGAAAAAATACAAGGATTCACAGCCTGATTTTTGAATTTGCGGGTGCATCTGAAGTATACTAACCACAGGCATGGCACTCCCGGATGAGCGGGAATAACTCTCATTTCAACCTGAAGTGGTGCCGACAACCAAGTAAAAAAAGGGCAAAAATGTACAACATCCGAAAAATCACTGACGACCTCTTCTATATCGGCGCGAATGACCGCCGCATTACCCGTTTTGAGAATCAACATCCTGTTCCGAACGGAATGTCCTACAACTCATACCTGCTCCTGGACGAGAAAACAGTCCTGCTCGACACAGTTGATAAGGCGGTTGGAGAGCTCTTTTTGGAAAATCTCCACGTGGCGCTGAACGGACGCGAGTTGGACACCATGATCATCCAGCACATGGAACCGGATCACTGCGCTTTAATCCCGCGCATCCTTGAACTTTACCCGCGGGTCAAGGTTGTCGGCAACCAGAAAACCTTCGGGATGATCCAGCAATTCTTTGGGCTGGACCTGGCAGAACGCGCGATGGTCATCAAAGAAGGCGACACGCTCAATACAGGCGCGCACACGCTGCGCTTCCTGATGGCGCCCATGGTGCATTGGCCTGAAGTGATGGTCACTTACGATGAGACCAGCAAGCGGCTCTTTACGGCGGACGCGTTTGGCGCGTTTGGCGCGGTCAATGGCAATCTATATGCGGATGAATATAATGTGGATTTTGACTTGCTCCCTGAAGCTCGGCGTTATTACACTAATATCGTTGGCAAATATGGTCGCCAGGTGCTTGCGCTGCTTGAAAAAATCGCAAAACTCGAGGTCGAGATGATTCTTCCGCTGCATGGTCCCATCTTGCGGCAGGACCTGCATTATTACATTGAAAAATACAGCAAATGGGCGTCCTACACTCCCGAAGAAAAAGGGATCGTGATTGCTTACGGTTCCATCTATGGCAACACCGAAAAAGCCGCTGAATTGCTGGCAGCCAAACTGGCGGATCGGGGCGAAAAGAACATCGTGGTCTATGATGTCTCTGCCTGGCATCCTTCGTACATCCTGAGCGAGTGCTTCAGATTTGATCGGCTCGTGTTTGCCTGCTCTACGTACAACACGGAAATTTTCCCCTCGATGGAGATGCTCCTGCTGGAACTGAAGGGGCATAACATGCAAAATCGGGCCGTGGCTGTGATTGAGAATGGTTCCTGGGCACCTCAAAGCGGCAAGAAAATGCGAGAACTGCTGGGGCAAATGAAGGATATGCGCGTGTTGGAGAGCGAGATCTCCATCAAGTCTGCTATGACTACGGCTGACGCCGAAGCACTCGACGCCCTGGTAGAACTGATCGTTGCCGCATAGCGATGTTTTTCACAGGGATAAACCAACGTGCGCTTGCATAAAAGGTTGAAATTGTGCCCGCAAAGGGCTGCAGCTAATTTGCTTGAAATCAGAATCTGAGCCTGGAAGAGATCGTCAATAACCAACACCACCATGACCCACCTCTGGAGAATCGTACGTAAGTCGGCCTGGCTGGATCCTCTATTCCGCTAATTTCCATATACGGGGTAAAAATCGGGCTGGTCTGACGATTATTGAATTAAGTTGTGGAACCTTTGTGCAATAA
>DDWY01000060.1 GCA_002347705.1 Anaerolineaceae bacterium UBA2274
GGTTGTGTATCTTTCATTTTGTTTCCATTTTTGATGATTTATTAGCACGTCAGTCAAACTGCAGAGAGATCCTGGTCCTGCCGGCTATGGGGTAAGCGACTCGCGGATATAGTCCGGCACCTCCGCGTGTGGCACAAGCACCCATCCGCCGCCAGAGGTGATGTAGCTGTGGAACATCGCCGAAGGTATCTCGCGTACGTGGATGTCTTGCTTATCAATTTGCTGCGAAAGGCAATAGAAGCTCTGCAGATCGCGCAGCGTCAGATCGCTTTGAGTCGAGTCATCTTTGATCAAAGCGACAATCAGACTCAACACCTTGGCAGGGCTCAAGTCGCTGCGAACTTTTTCGAGCAAAGCTTTCAGCACCACTGTCTGACGGTCGATGCGCCTGAAGTCGCTGTCGTATTGCCTGATTCGCATAAAAGCGACCGCGCGTTCGCCATCAAATTGGTTGACTCCGGCTGGCAAATAATTGTGGGCATCTGATGCCGGGGTTTCGAGCGTCACCTCCACACCCCCAACAGCATCTATGTATCTTGCGATCTCGTCAAGATGCAGCACAAACTGATGGTCGATCTCCACGCCGAAATTGTAAGCCAGGTTCTCCGCCAGCGCTTCTGCCCCGCTGCCAGCCCCCAAAAAATACTCGCCGTAGCCGAAAGTGGCGTTGATCCGTCCTTTTTGGATGCCGTACGTCTCAAAACCCACCACCGAGACGAAAAAATCGCGCGGAATGGCAACCAGGTTGATCTCTGGCTTCGAAAAGTCGATCCTTGCCAGCCGGATGGCGTCCGCCTGGGCGTGCTCATCGATGCCGAGGATCAGCAGCGTAAGCGCATCCAACCTGCCGCACACTTCCGCTTGCGGGGTTGGCGTGGATGAGGTGGTTGGTGTATTTTGCGCGGCATCAGAGTCGATTTCCGATTGCAGGGCAACAGGTGTGATCAGGATTGGTGCCTCGCCTGCATCCTCTGCCAGCTCAGTCGGAAGAGCCTGGATCAACTCGTAGAATTCCGGGGCGATGGTTGCCAGCGTACCAGGCGTCAATGCCAGGGGTGCCGAGCCTTCAGATGGCAGCGTCGTTTGCACGATGCATGCGCTCGGCAGGAGAGCCAGCAACAGGCAAAAGCAAAGAATTATGTGCCGTTTTCGCGTGATATTGTTGGGTTTCATCGGTTAAGGATTAACTTGTTAACTGGTTTAATACACGCCTCCGCCCTTCCGACATGCCTTTCATCTCGGACAGGGCTTTACTTTATTCGTCTACCCCCTCTTCTTTGGCTATTTCAGCCGTTTTTTACTGGCTTTCGGCGCACCTTCTCCACCGGAACTTCCATTCGCATCATACTACCCTGCATCATTTTTAGAAGCACAGACACCCGTTCCTTGCCATTAACGCACTTCTCAAAAATACCTTCCAGCTGCCCAATTATACTGTCTTCCACCAGTACAGCATCACCCGCCACGAAACCCGAGCGTGCCTGCTTTTGTTCGAGATTGAGTTGCTGTGTTTGGCGCCGGACCGCCTCGATCAGGTTGTTGGAAATGGGCGCGGGAATGCCGTCAAAATGAACCAGACCGATCACGCCCCTCATCAAGAATACTTTTTCAGCGTAGAGTTTTTCGGGCTCGTCGTTTACAAAAAGGTATCCCGGGAAATAAGGTTTGAGCGTATGAGAACGGGGATTGACCGGTTTGACCGCATAGACCGGCAGGTAATTGGGGATGAATTTGGCTTTTAATTGGTCGTTGACAATGAACTCCATGTTTGACTTGCAGCGCAAAGCGTACCAGCGATCACTGGAACCTTTTGAGGTAGTTTCATTGCTGCTGAGGCCTTCCATCTCCATGTCCCTGTCGCGTTATTATAACCTGTCTTTAATTCATATGACACATCGCACCCGCTCCTTTTCTGTCATCCGCGCGTGGACTTATGTAGGGTGGATTGGCGTCATAATATCTGTGCATTCCTAAACTTCGCTATAGCCAACCCACCATTAACAACAAATCCGTCACATCGTGCCCTCTGGGTTTTGCAATCTCTATTGCGCCTGTGCCCGCCGTAGGCCGGATTGCGCATTTCAATCCGGCATTTTAGTATTCGCAAGAATAGTTCATTTGTAGGGTGGGTTGGCATCACAATACCTGGATCTGCCTCAGCATCATGAGAGCCCCCACAATAACCAGGGATTCTGTCACATCATGCCCTCTTGCTATCACAAGCGCAGTTCGGACGCCGGAAATCGTCCCCTATGGGTATTGCGGTTTTCAATCCGGCAATTCAATCGTCGCCTGCACCGGTCTTTTGTAGGGTGGGTCCATGTGCCCGCGAAGCAGGGTATGGCGTCAAAGTCTCTCGACCTACCTCAACATCTACAAAGCCAACCCACCATAACCAGGAATTCTGTCACATCGTGCCCTCTTGCTATCGTGAGGGCTTTGCGCCTGTCCCCGCAAAGCATGTTACGGCAATCTCCCACTACTTCACCTACCCCCTATCACCTATCACCCATCACCTATTACCTACCACCTATCACCTATCACCCATCACCCATCACCTACCACCTATCACCCATCACCTTCATTATGGTATATTTCAACGCACACAAAGGACGGTCATATGGCGAAAAATATCGTACTGGCATTGGGCGGCGGCGGGATCAGAGGCATCGCCCACCTCGGAGTAGTTCAGTGTCTGCTGGATAACGAATACGAGATCGACGGGATAGCAGGTACTAGCGCTGGCGGCATGTTTGGCGCACCGCTTGCGGCTAAAGTTCCGACGAGTGAAATTCTCACTGCGGTTGAAAATTTTTTCAAAAGCCCTGATTTTAGCCGTTCTTCTTCCGACTCCGCTTCATTGGTTGGAACCACCGGGATCGAACGCGTGCTGGCAAAATTCATTGAAGGCAAAACCTTCAAGGACCTGCCCATCAAGTTTTCAGTGACCTCAGTCAGCCTCAAAACCGGCGAAGAAGTGATCATCACCGAAGGCGATGTCATAAAAGCGGTGCTTTCAACCATAGCCATTCCCGGACTTTTCCCAACCAGGGGACAGGACTTACTCGCGGACGGCGGTGTTCTGGACCCAATTCCCGTCGGACCAGCACGCGCGTTGAACCCTTCTGCTCCTGTTATCGCCGTGCCGCTTCATACCAAGCCTGCTGATTTTTCTCCACTGAACAGCAGCACCGTCGTGATTGACCAGATCCCTGAGGTCATCGTTGACCGGCTCACAAAAA
This sequence comes from Anaerolineaceae bacterium UBA2274, assembly GCA_002347705.1. Lineage (GTDB taxonomy): Bacteria > Chloroflexota > Anaerolineae > Anaerolineales > Anaerolineaceae > Mesolinea. The sequence goes on from DDWY01000060.1 coordinate 3,243, forward strand.
CAAGACTTGGCGAGTCATTGAGAAATTTGAATGTTGGGGTTGAGCTCGGTTCGGATCGGCTGGCTGAAATACTCCTGGAGCTCACCAAACCGGATGTAATCGTCAGACCAATTGTGGGGCATTATGCAATGCTCCAAAAAGTGGATCCGACTGAGCTATATGATGAGGGCTACCGGGCCATGCAAAGCCAGTTGCCAGCCCTGAATGACGCTCTTTCCTTTGTAAAAAGCATTAAACGAATCACAAAATATACAACGGCAAATTCAAAATAAGGGTTTACCCTCGCCGCAATATGGCGATCAGCGAAAGGAAAAGACCCAAGCCCGCGAGCGTGATGATCACATAACCAATCGGGATGCCTCCAGTCGCAGTTCCCCCAGTTTCAGCTTGAAAGGTGGGGATCAGCAGAGCTGGCGGTTCGGTGAAGGTGGGCAGGCGCGAAGGCTGAGCAGTGATGATAAACTGCGCCGCCAGCGTCGGATCAATGGTTTTCGTGATCGATGGAGTCTCAGTTGGCGGTGCCTGCAGCATAGGCAAGGTGCCCCCAAAAACCTCAACGCGGTCCAAAACCACCCAACCTCTGTCACTTGGTGCTCCGGCGTATTCGATCTGCACATAGCTGCCATAGTAACCAAACGCACTGGCTTCCTGCCCCACCAAAAACACACCCACCTGGGATGAGGTCGGGCTCGGACCACTGCGCACATTCAAGGGAATGGTTGGCTCACCGATCGCCCGCACCCATAATCCTCTGGGTGTGCCGGTGACAGTAGGAATTTCAAGCGTTGGGAACTGACCCGCAACTTGAGATGTGATCCCAGGCATCAAGAAAACCAGGATGACCAAAATAATCCCAAGCACAAAAGCAAGTTTTGTTAATCGACGTCTTACATGACCAAACATTTTTGTTGCCTCTTACTTTTCCCGATTATAATCTAAAGCTGAACGCATCATGGATTGAGAGACCAAATGACCACATGCATTTATCATGGAGATATCGAACCGGAAGACCTGGCCAGGAATCTGATGGCATATTACAACCGCGGCAACTACCAGGTTCAGCGCTATGGCTCAGGCGACAAGCTTGCTGTGCAAATCGCCACCCGGCAAAACCGGCGTTCCGGCGGACAAACAGCTCTGACTGCCAACATCTCCAAAGTTGAGGACGGGGTCAGCGTGACCCTGAGCAATCAGATGTGGTTTGGGCTGGCAGCCAGCCTCGGTCTGACAGCTATCAGCGCGCTCAGAAACCCGCTCACGTTGATCAATCGCATCGATGATATCGCGCAGGATGTCGAATCCCTGCAGCTTGAAGAAGCAATCTGGGATGTCATCAACCAAACCGCCCGTCAGCACGGAACCGGAAAACGCCTCTCAGAACGTCTCAGTCGCACGGTTTGCCCCTATTGTCTTACTGCCAACCCCATCGCATCCGCGCGCTGCCTGGCTTGCGGAGCTCCCCTTGGCGAGGTACAGCCCACCACTTGTCCGCATTGCGGTTTCGTGGTCAGCCAGAACGAAAAGATCTGTCCGAACTGCCATCGACCCCTTATTTGAGTGTCGGTAGAAATTTATTTTTTTATTCAATCCGGGTAATCTCCGGAGAGGTGAATTTATGATCAAAATCATTGCCGATACCACCTGCGGTTTGCCGCTTGATATTCTCAAACAGGCTGGGATAGAAGTACTGCCGCAGATTATTACCTTTGGGAACGAAACATTCCGCGATGACACGGAAATGGATACCGGGAGTTTCCTTCAAAAGCTGCGCGCATCCAAGACCCTCCCGGGAACCGCCGCGCCTCCCCCTGCCCTTTACACTCCCATCTACGAACATATCCTTGCTGCAGGCGACACCGCGCTGGTCATCACACCTTCTGCCAAAGTCAGCGGCACTTTCCGAAGCGCCACAGTAGCGGCAGGCGAATTTCAGACTGACCAGATCCACATTGTTGATACCAGCACAATTGCAGGTGGATTAGGATCGCTCGTATTGGCAGCACAGAGATGGGCGGATGCCGGGCTGACTATTGAGGAAGTCAAAGAAAATATCATGGACATGGCTTCTCGCGAACGTTTGTTCTTCCTTGTTCCAACTCTGGAATACCTGCACAAAGGTGGAAGGATAGGTGGCGCGTCCAAGCTCGTTGGTACGATTTTGCAGATTGTACCCATATTGACGGTAAAAGAAGGTCAGGTTGAATCATTTGACAAAGTTCGATCAGTGAAACAGGCTATACGCACAATTGTCAACATGAACACTGAGTACTGCAAAGACAACCCTGAACCCTATCTAACGATCAGCGAATGTGACTCTGAACCTCTGTTGACACAGGTCAGTCAGGAACTTACCGCTGCCACAGGCATCCAGGATATCCCCAGGTACACGATTCCACCGGCAATCGTAGTGCATGTTGGTCCGGGCGTGATTGAGACCAGTTGTTTTGCAACTCGGTTATGAACCTCACACAAACTTAATTGGAATCACAAATCTGATGGAAGGCGAAACCCCCTCACTGAAAAAATCCAAAATTCCTGATTGGGTTCTGTTTACAGATGTAAGCCTGGTGGTGATCAATAAACCAGCGGGGCTGCTCTCAGTGCCCGACGGCTACAATCCTTCTTTGCCGCATTTGCGTTCGGTTCTCGAGCCGTATCTCGGCAAGCTCTGGATGGTGCACCGGCTCGATAAAGAAACCAGCGGTCTGATGGTATTGGCAAGGGATGCGGACTCACATCGCGAGCTAAACCGCCAGTTCCGGGAGCACGAACCCATCAAACGCTACACTGCGCAGGTTGCCCCCCAGCCCTCCTGGAATGAAATAAGTCTTGATGCGCCGTTGAAGGTTAATGCGGACCGCGCCCACCGCACTCGGGTTGATTTTGAAAAAGGAAAACCTGCCCGGACAGATTTCGTGGTGCGCCGGCAAGAGGAAAACTGGGCTGAACTCGTCTGCACGCTGCATACCGGCATCACCCACCAGATCCGGGCTCACCTCTACCACTTGGGTTTGGGCATTCTTGGAGATCCGCTTTATCAGCCTCCGCAGTTCAAAACTGCCTCGAAGCCAGAGGTCGAGCGCATGATGCTCTACGCCTCAGAACTCACCTTCACCCACCCAAAAACCGGTACACTTTTGCGCTTTCGCATCGGATAACACGCGAAAAATCTATGCACTTTTGCGTTTTGGATATGACAAAAGAGAGCGCAAAAGCGCAAAACCGCCCATTTGATTTACCCCGTCGTAGGGAACGTGGCCCTGCCCTGGTAGCGCAGCGGATAGGGTGTCCCGTTCCTCTCCCATTTTCAACCAAAAAAGATTACACCCACAACGAAGGATGCTTTTGCCGGATTGACGTAAACCCGTGTAAACCTATAATGACATGATCGAGCACGCGAATATCCAGCAATTTCCCCGCCTCAATGATCGCCCGCGTCATATTAACGTCTTCCGGGCTTTCAGTCGGATCCCCCGAGGGATGATTATGTGCCACCATAACCGCGTTGGCATTCTTGCTGACCACCAGCTTAAAAACTTCGCTTACGCGCACAGTCGTGGCATCCTGCGAACCCTTGTAAAGCTGCTTTTTATCCATCACGACATTGCGGGCATTCAGCCACACTACCCAAAACTCTTCCTGGTCACTGCCGCGCAGGTCATGCCCGAGCATTTCCACCAGATCCTGTGGGGTTTTAATGACCCAGCTTTTTCCCCTTTCCGCGGAACTCAAACGATAACCAACTTCGACCGCGGCTTTAATGCGCGCCGCTTTTGCCTCTCCAACACCCTTGATCTCCAGCAGCCGAGAGATGTCTTCCCGGTGGATGCCGCTGAATCCCCCCAGCCCCTGCAGGATCTGCTGAGCCAGGTCGATCGCGCTGGTGCCCGCGCGTCCGCTGCCCAGCAGGACTGCCAGCAGCTCTCCGTCGCTGAGAGCCCGAACGCCTTTCTGCAGCAGACGCTCACGCGGGCGGTCATCTTCAGGCAGATCTTCGATTAAGAGGCTTGGACGTTCATCAGACATGCCACAATTTTACCCTTTTCCGCATGTTATAATCGCCTCAATCAAGGAAACCATCCATGCTCACCGCTAAATTTCCCGCGCGTCACGATCATTTGAAAATCATCTCATCTTTTGTCATGGACGCCATTAAAGACAGCCCCTTTGATGACCGTCAGCGCTATGCTATCGACCTGGCGCTGGATGAAGCCTGCTCGAATGTGATCGACCATGCTTATGGCGGTGATGAACAGGGTGAGATTAAAATATCGCTCGATCTGACTGAGATCGGCTTGAGCATCACCATTCAGGATTATGGCACACCTTTCGATCCGGATTGTGTGGCGGAACCCGATCTGACCAGCCTGCTCGAAACGCGCAGTGAACGTGGCTTGGGGGTTTACTTGATCCATGAGCTTATGGACGAAGCTGCCTGGGACTTCTCTTCTCCGGGGGTAAATCAACTGACACTGGTTAAGTATTTCACCCCAACTCAAAAAACCGAGAAAAATGACAAATTCCACTAGCGCCCCTCTCCAGCCATCACAGAAGGATTACCTGCAGGTTATTGCAGAAGTTTCACAGACGATTAACAGCATCCTGGATTTAGAGCAATTGCTGACGCGGGTATCGGAGTTGATCCGCACCAAGTTCAATATTCCCTACGTGCATATTTTTCTCAAGCAATTCGTGCCGCACACCCTCGAATACCGGGCGGGCAGTGGGGAACGTGCCACCATATACCGGGAATCTCAAATCGCCTTCAACCTGGACGCGCCTCAGGGGTTAATCACACTTGCTGCTCGAACTGGTAAGGTGCAATTGGTCAATGATGTTTCCACGGATCCCCGTCCGGTGCCAAACCCGATCACAGGTGTAAAGTCAGGTTCTGAATTAGCCCTGCCTTTAATTTTCGCCGGCAACACTTTGGGTGTTTTGGACCTGCAAAGTGAGCAAGTCAACGCCTTTTCCGAAGAAGACATTGCGGTATTTGAGACATTGAGCGCAAACGTTGCTGTAGCAGTCCGCAACGCCAGCCTTTATCGCTCCGAGATCTGGCGGACTAAGAACTCGGAAAAATATCGGGAAACTGCCGAACTACTCTCACAATCAATTTCCCTTCAGGATTTCTTCAACGCAAGCCTGGATAACATCCTGGAATTACTCCCCGGTGAAATGGGCAGTATTTGGCTTTTCCCCTCGGAGAACTTTAGTGCCGATGCTCCAGCACCAGACCATCTTTTCCTCACAGCAATGAAGAGCCCGGAAAGAGAGTGGAGTCCGCATTTCCAGATGGAGCTTTCTCCCGGTGAAGCCTGGTTTTATCCCCCGGATAAGCCAAAGCGCGCCATTATCCGTAAACCAGACGCTCCTGAAGACCCCATTCAACGCTTGTTGAATCTCCCGGATAATTTTTCCGGGATTGCAACATCCATAACCGCAGCCGGACAGGTCGTTGGGGTGCTGGTCTTGCATGAAGGAACCCCCGGACGTTACGGAGCGGAATCCGAAGGAATTTGCGCGACCTTCGCTGGCTATCTGGGCAGCGCAATCGAGAAAGAACGTTTGGATCAGGAGACACAAGCCCAAACTTACTACACTTCTGTCATGCTCCAGGTGGCGATGGCCACCCGCAACCTGTCGGACGCCAACAGCCTCCTGAAAACCTCGGGTGAGTTCATCCTTTCTCTGATTGGGGGCGCTTCCGTTGCCCTGATCCTGAAGGATGCGGAAACAAACGCTTTTCAACTGCAGGCTGCTTTGGGCGAAGGTACAGCCACCTGCAATCTCGACGAGCCCTGCGCGGTTGCCGACCCAAGCTTGCTTGAACAGACCCTACAGTCAGGCAAGCCGGCTGCTATGCCAGCCTCTGAATGTTCCCCGGACATCGCAAAAAACCTTTTGCTCTTGCCTCAGGAGACTATCCTCTTGTTTCCCTTGATCGCTCACGAGAGTCAGATTGGGCTGCTTTTGCATTCCAGCAAAGAAGCCTACATCCCTCGCGAACCTGCATTGATCCTTGGCGCTCAGCGGTTCGCCTTGCTTGAAGGCATCGCCCAGCAGACAGCCGTCAGCCTACAGAACATCGAACTGATCCAGGCAAAACAAGCTGAAGCGGTAAACTCAAACATTCTGCTTCAAATCACAAATCTTTTCGTCGCATCCAAGAACCTGCAGGAAACACTTGGAGACGTAACCCGGGTCCTCCTTGAAACCACCAACGCGGAGGAGGTGGCGGTCATCCGATTTGACCCTGAGGATGATCGCGCTGCCATGCGGTACCTTGCCACAAAACAGGGTATCTACACTTATGATTTTGAGAATCATGTCTCACTAAGCCAGTTGACTCCAGCTTTGGCAGGACTCGAGCAAGCTGGTCATCTCACCCTTCAAGGTAATTTGCTGACAAGAAGCGGTTTTGCGGATTCTAATAGTGAATTGGACAGAAATGATACAAGCAGCCTGTGTTTTCCCTTGAGGGTTCCTGGACAGGTCCAAGGATTGCTGGTTTCATTGGAAATGGATCGTCCGGGTCGCGGTCAGCGTTTGGAGTTGCTGAAGGAAGCCTCAATCCAGATTGCTTCAGGCATCCAAAACTACATTATGCAAACCGTCCAGCATAAGCAGACCCTGATCGACAAAGAGCTGCAACTGGCGAGGCAAATCCAAAAGACCTTTTTGCCAGAGAGTCTTCCAGAGCTGCCCGGCTACGACCTGGCAGCAGAATGGCAGACTGCCAGGCAGGTTGGGGGCGACTTTTATGACGTCTTTGAGCTTAGCCCGGGCAAGTTTGGGCTCGCCATCGCTGATGTCTCGGATAAAGGCTTGCCGGCTTCGCTTTATATGACAGTTAGCCGAACACTGATCCGCGCCGTGGCGCTCGAAAACGAATCGCCAGCACGCACGCTCGAAAAGGTCAATCACATTCTGCAGCTCGACTCGAGTGATGGTTTTTTTGTGACCGTTTTTTACGCCATCATGGAATTGCAGAATGGAAAGGTGACTTATTGCGTGGCAGGGCACAACCCTCCCTACTGGCTTCGCCCGCAGCAAGGCGAACTCCAAATACTCAACAAAGGCGGCATCGCCCTGGGCATGATGGATCCCATCAGCCTCAAGGACCAGGAATTGATGCTGGCACCAGGCGACGAACTGGTGCTCTACACAGATGGAATTACCGAGACGTTCTCACCTGATGGGGAAGCCTTTGGAGATCTTCGCTTCAAGGAAAGGCTTGATTCGCTGCTTGGAGAAACAGCCCAAGGGATCATCCAGGGAATCAGTTTCAGCCTGGACAACTTCAGAGCTGAAGTAGCGCTGGATGATGATTACACCCTTTTAGTCATCCGCCGGGAGCAAACGCCTGGCCGCCATGAGCCCTTACTGGCAGATCATGACCGGAATTGACACCTGGGCAAGAATTTCATCAATTGCTTGACTGAAAACACGATCAAGAATGGTCGTATTCTCATAACCACCCAGGATCAGAGTAGACACAGATAAGTTTTCTGCCAGGCTGACCACTTCAGCAGTAAAACTCTCAGATGTTCCCTCGTGGTACTCAGCCTTCACCCCCAGACGTTCCAGATAAGTCTGGGCGTAATAACGATTGACCTCGTCTTTATCCGAACCCTTGGTGATCAGCAACAGGTGCAGCTGAGATTCATAACGGGCACCATAATAGGCTGCCACGTAGAGGGCTTCTTTGCTGCGCTGACTGCCATCAAAAGGTATCAGGATTGAATTTACTGGAAGTGGAATTTCTTTAACGAACAAGACCGGTCGTTGGCTTTGTTGAAGAATGGTGATAATCCCGTGAGAAATACGAGCCATCAGGCTTGTTGCCGGTGGATGACTCAGTTTCAGCACCAACAAATCGGAAAGCAGGGAGAATTCGAGCAGTGCGCTGGCAGGTTCACCCTGGCGCAGAAAGAACTTACCGCTCATACCGGCCTCTGTTAGCCGTTCATTAAACCGCTGGTGATAAACATCGATTTCTTCGTCAAGCTTTTGCGTACCTGGGCTTTCCACATGCACGCCGCGGATCGCGCCGCCCGGGCAGCGATTGACGAGAATTGCTTGCTCAAGGGCAATCCAATCGGGATCATCATCGCTCAGGGCAGCCGTGACATGCTGAAAAAGACAATCCTGGTAGGGGTTCTGGGGCTGGTCTTCATCCCGCAGTAGAACCTGCATAATTTGCTCCTCAGCAGCGGACCAACCAGATTCAGCTTTGATACCCTCCTGGTCAGCAGCATAATCAAGCACATTTTCAGTTTTGAGGGCTATTCCGAGATCCTTTTGGAGAGTTTGCTGCTGATCAAGCAGCCAGAGGTAAAGGTCAGTTAGTGTGAGGTCCCGAAAGGCATGGTGCAGACCCGAACTTTCAATCATCGCAATGACCGGAAAATAGAGAGTCTCCGCCCAATGACGCGCCGCGTCCTCAAAACTTACCGGATGCTCATTTTCAATCCCCATATAATACTGGTGGACACTGATGTGCTCTTTGAGAAGCGGATAGTTTTCGACCAGGTGCAGGCTAAAATCAACTCCTGGCAGGATCTGGTCAATCTGGGTGTCCGTGAGAAAATTGACATAAGCTGTTTTCAGAACCAACTCTTCAGCAGTAAGCGAGCTGGGAACAGGCACCTTGGTTCTCACCTCTGTTACGTATGCCTCTATCGTTTCCATGCCCATTTCTTTCGCGATGGAAACTCGGTGGTTGCCATCCAGAACAAAATAGGCATTGCCAAGTTGATATAGAGACACTGGTGGAACTCCTGCTGCAAGTGGGCTGATCATGGCAGTTTTTACACCTGCCCACCGGTGAATATCATCATCCCGCAATGGCAGGAAGTTTCGATCAAAATCCTGAATTCGGTTCACACTCCCGACGATGTCCTTCAGAGGAACCTGCTTTATGCCTCGATCCGTCTGGCTGACAGCCCGCAGCTTGGTGGAGATCTCATCGTAAGGCAATAGGTCAAGAGAACGACCCTGGATGCCTGCCCAGAAACGCTGCAAAGCAGCCTTTGAGCGGGCACGGCGAAAGTCGTCAAGTGCTTTCCTGTAAATGTTGGGATCTTCCATATTTTGATTCTATTACAAATCAAATAAGATGGTTCTGGGAACTTGGACACAAGTAGCCCATCACAACGCCAAAACATGCCAGTGATTTTTGATTCCTTTCCATGCTATAATTTTTCCCCGAGAAACGAGTTTTTACTGCCCTATGACCCAACCTACAACATCTGAACCCATCAATTATCTGCTCATCGGGCATGTGACTGCTGATTTACAGGCAGACCAAAGCATCAGCCTGGGCGGCACAGCCAGTTTTTCCGGGCTGACGGCGGCGAGTTTGGGGCATAATGTGGGACTGGTGACAAGTTGCGCAAGTGATTTGCGGCTCGATCCCCTGGCTGGCATCCACAAATGGGTTATTCCATCAGAAAAATCGACAGTATTTCGCAATGAAGGTCTTGGGCGAACGCGCATTCAGCATCTCTACTCTTCGGCTACGCGCATCATTGCCGACCATATTCCCCCAACTCTGCTCGACTCCCAGTTGGTGCACTTCGGCCCGATTGCTGCAGAAATCGATCCAAATATCGCAGAGCTTTTCCCTGATGCCCTGGTATGCCTGACCCCGCAGGGATGGTACCGGCAAGCGGACGATGAAGGCCTGGTTCGCCACGTGGATTGGCCTGAAGGGTTGCCTCTGCTTGCGAGAGCCGATGCCGTCGTTCTATCCATAGAGGATCTTCGCGGAGATGAGCAAAAAGTGGAAGAACTAGCTGGAATCTGTAAGCTGCTGGTCGTCACAGAAAGTCGAAACGGGGCGCGGGTTTTCTCCGAGGGCAGGGTTAGATATTTCTCTGCGCCTGTAGTTGAGCTGGTTGAGGACACTGGCGCCGGGGATATTTTTGCGGCTTGTTTCTTTCACCGCCTGCAAACAACCCAAGATCCTTGGGAAGCAGCCCGTTTTGCGGTTCAACTTTCATCCCGCTCTGTAACACGCAGGCGCCTCGAGAGTATTCCGACTCAAAATGAAATCGATCAGGCAAAAATTCAAATGCTGGCATAGGTAAGGTATGGGAAGAATCTACACAGTTGTCAATCAAAAAGGCGGAGTGGGAAAAACTACTACCAGCATCAACCTTGGTGCTTATTTGGGGCACTTCGGACAAAAGGTGTTGATCATTGACCTTGACCCACAGGCAAACGCCACCAGCTGCCTTGGGATTGACCGGCACAAAGTGGAGAATGGAACTTACGAGGTTCTGATTGGCGCAAAAAACGCTTTGGATTGTGTTTTGCACAACGGACGCTTCAAACTCTCGCTCTTGCCCTCATCGCCCAACTTATCGGGCGCGGAGATCGAGTTGATCGAGCTTTCGGATCGTGAAAAAAGGTTGGCAGCAATCGCGCAGTCGCTCACCAACCGCTACGATTACATCCTGATTGACTGCCCTCCTTCACTTGGATTGCTCACCCTGAACGGCTTGATTGCGGCGCAGGATGGTGTGATCATACCGGTGCAGTGTGAGTACCTGGCACTTGAAGGTCTTGGTCAACTGACCCAGACGCTCACCCGCATCCGCCAGGGCTTATTCCCGGAGCTCTCCATCAGAGGTGTTTTGCTGACCATGTTTGACGGTCGAACCAATCTGAGTTCGGACGTCATGAGTGAAGTACTGAAATTTTTCCAGGACAAGGTTTTTTCAACGTTTATTCCACGCAGCATCAGGCTGGCAGAAGCCCCCTCATTCGGCATGCCGATTTCGGTCTATGCCCCTGACTCGAGCGGCGCAAGAGCCTACCGTTCGGTGGCGATGGAATTGTTGACGGCAGATGGGGTCCAGTTTGACCCCGGACAGGAGTAAGATGGCACAGCGCAGTGGACTTGGTAAAGGACTCGAATCATTAATCCCAACTTGGCAAAGCAGCCCTGCTCCAGATGGCGCCAACGAACAGGTGCTTCTTTTGCCTGTTAGCAGCATCAGCCCCAATCCCCAACAACCCCGCAAGGTTTTTGAAGAAGAACAGCTGGAAGATCTGGCAGCCTCCATCAAACAGCACGGGATCATTCAGCCTTTAATTGTGATTGCTGCCGAAGGTGTGGACCGCTACACACTGATTGCCGGCGAACGCCGCCTTCGGGCTGCAAAGCTGGCAGGTCTGAAAGAAGTTCCGGCAATTGTTCGTACAGCTTCCCAGCAGGAACAGCTCGAATTTGCAATCATTGAAAACGTGCAGCGGGAAGACCTCAACCCGATGGAGCGCGCCAGGGCTTACCAGAACCTGGCAGATCAATTTTCTTTGACCCATGAAGAGATCGCTCATAAGGTTGCCAAAAGCCGTGCGACAGTCACAAACACCCTGCGCCTGCTCAACCTGCCTCTTGTGGTGCAACAAGCCCTGCAAAGCGGAGAAATCACCGAAGGTCACGCCCGAAGCCTGCTGGCGCTCCCAACAGCCCGCGCCATGGAAGCCGCTTTGGATAGCATCCTGAGCCTTGGTTTAAATGTGCGCCAGACCGAGCTGCTTGTCAGCAAACTGAGCGGCAAAGCACCGACCAAACGCAGGGTAAATGCCCGGTCCGCCGAAGCAGAAGACCTGGAAAACCGTTTGCGTCAGTTCTTCCACACCAAAGTAATGCTCTCCAAGGGTAAAAGGGGTGGTACGATCTCCATCAGTTTTTATTCTGACGAAGAGTTGAATGCCATTTTGGATAAACTTGGAATCAATGACTGAAAACGATGCCGTTAGATATCCAAGCCTGTTCCAATCTGCCTCCCGCTGACCTTGCAAGATTCCTGAATGCCAACAATCTCGCCTTCAACAATCTTGACTGGTTCCCGCCCAATGAAAGGTTCAATGAAGCCGGCTGTTTTGCAGTCATAGAACAGCAGCAAATCAAAGCCCTGCTGGCTGCCACTCCCGAAAGCTCACTTGTTGCATGGCTGCGTTTTTTCCACGCTGAACGCGATGCAAAACATGGGCAGTATTTCAAGACTCTGTTTTCTCAGGCAAAGATTATCTTACAGAACATGGGGATACAGAGCGTGTTCTCCCTTGCACCCCACAATTGGCTGGAAAGTTTACTCAAAGCGGAAGGCTTTCTGCCAGCCGACACGATCGTTACGCTTCAGTGCAATTTTACGGGATCAAAATTGAGGCGCGCAAACCCGGAGCTCATCATTCGTGAAATGACTCAACGCGACCTCACCGCAGTGGAAGCCATCGATCTCGCCGCTTTCGATCCGGTCTGGCAGTTGAAACACGCCACTCTTGAAAAGACCTACCACTTAAGCGCCTGGAACAGTATAGCCATTCTCGAGAAAGAAATCGTTGGCTATCAGATGAGCACAAACACCTTCGACTCAGCCCACCTGGCGCGCCTGGCTGTAACTCCACGCTGGCAGGGCAAGGGTGTGGGGCATCGCCTGGTGGAAGACATGCTCGAAACTCTCTCAGCGATCGGGGTAACTACCTTTTCCGTAAATACCCAGGCCAGCAACGGCCAATCCCTATCGCTCTATCATTCCCTGGGTTTTGAACGCGAGGATCGCGATATCCTGGTGATGTCGCTCAATCTATAAAAATCTCACCTTTTATGATGCCTGGACGCAAACAGTCCTTTGTGGCAAAATCAAGCAAACCTATTCAGGAGTTAATATGACACAGAAAATGACCCAACGTGAATTACTGAGAACGCAGCGAGAAAAAGAAGCGCGCAAACGAAACATCATGTTCCTGGTTGGAGCATTAGTGTTGGTGGCAGCTTTTTTGTTGGTGTATTTCCTCCCCCGATTGCTGAGCGTGAGCAAGGTCGAAGGCTACGCAAACCAAACCGGACAATCGGTTGGCGATCCAAACGCGCCGGTAAAAGTTGTCGAATTTTCCAATTTTGGCTGCAGCCACTGCCGCACTTTTGCCTTGGAAAATGAGGCGCAATTTGTCAAAGACTATGTTGACACAGGTTTGGTCTATTTTACATACAAAGTTTTCCAGTTTAGCGAGGATCAAACCTTAAACGCGGCGGAAGCAGCCTATTGTGCGGGAGATCAAAACCGCTTTTTCGAGATGCAAAAACTCCTGTTTGAAAATTCCAGCTTTTCTGGAGCTTTCGCAGACAGCAGTATTACTTCCTACGCCAAACAGCTTGGTTTGAATGTTACGGAGTTCAATCAGTGCGTGGAAAATGACGAGCAATTGGAAATAATTCGTACCGACACCGCCAACGCCCGGGCTTTGGGAGTCACTGGCACGCCGATGTTTGATGTCAATGGAACCATCGTCTATTCAACAACCCTGGTTGAAACGATTGAAGCCGCATTGGCTGCCGCTGGATATTAATATTCAACTTTGTTTAATAAACGCGGGTCAAAAAGCCCGCGTTTTTAATTTGACCTGGTTTCCTCTTAAGTTACCTTACAAAATTTCACGCAAGGGTTTTATCTGTCATTGCGAGGGACGAAGCAATCTAAACTGTCAATCTCCAAGACCAGTAGCAGTTCGTAAAGACGCCTGTACCTAATTTGCCTCGCGATTGATGAATGGTGCTGCAGCCTGACATTTTTTACATTCTAAGAGTTTAAATTGCTTCACGAAAGAGGTTCGCAATGACAGATTTTCTTTGCGATCAATCTTTGCCGGGATCACTACTTCTTGTCAAAAATGGAATCTCAAGTACGTTTTCATTTAAGACCAGGCGATGCCAAGCCCGTTCAGCAAAAGAACAATCAGCACCACAAACAATAGCGCGGGGAGAAAGCTGCCGATGCGAATCTTCTTGATCTCAAGCAGGTTGCTGATAGCAATCCCCGCCAGGATCACGCCCCCCACCGAAGTCATCTCAAGGATCACACTCTGGTCAAAACCTTTCCCAATGGTTCCAGCCAAAAGGGAGATCGCGCCCTGGTAGACCAGCACAATCGGGGCGGAAAAAAGCACCCCCACCCCAAAGGTCGAGGCAAAGGCGATGGAAGCAATCCCATCCAGCAGGGATTTGATCGCCAGCATCTGATAATCTCCCACGAGACCATCCTGGATGGAACCCAGAATTGCCATCGGTCCAACCACAAAAAGCAGCGAGGCGGCCACAAATCCGCTGATGAATCGCTGCGCATTTGGGGAGCCAGCATTGGCCCCACTTTCCACCTTTTGCTGAATGCGCTCAGCCAACCCGTTGAGCAGTTCTTCAATCCTCAGCGCTTCTCCGGCGATCACTCCCAATACGATGCTGCTCAGAGGAACCAGGATGTTTTGCGTTTGGGCGAAGATGTGGATGCCGTAAGCCAGCGTAAAAAGACCGAGCGCGGAGGTCAGGGTTTGGCGCACCTTGGGCGGAATGCGATTGCCAGCGAGCAGACCAATCAGCCCCCCGAGCAAAATTGTGGCAAAATTAAGGATGGTTCCTGTCATGTTATCCCAAAGGGGTTTCAGTCAATATTAGCAGGTAGCAAAGGCTGGAAAGGCGGTTGAGGTACTGGAGCATACTCTCATCCGGTATCTGGAGCATCTCAAAACTTGCCACCGCTTCGCGTTCAGCCCTGCGGACTATCGCCCGCGCAAGATTGAGCGTGCCTGTGGCAGCTGAGCTTCCGGGATGGATGAACTCATTCGGGTAAGTGACCCCGGCTTCGATGGATTTGATTGTCGCTTCCAGCCCCCCAAGTTCTGCGGCAAAGCTGTCCGTCAGGTCATCAAGAGGGGTCCTCGGGAGCGCGGCCAGCAATCCCATCATGCGGGACAGGTCTTTCTGACAGGTCTCCAGCAAACTTTGATTGTCGGCTGAGCAGAAGGCTTTAGCAAGGCTGAGCGAAGCGCTGGCTTCATCCAGCACACCAATCAGCCTGACGCGCGGGTCCGATTTTTTCACGCCGTGTTCGCCTATCAAGTTTGTTGTTCCGCATGGTGTCATCGCGCTACTCCGAGGGGGTGACAGCCTGGGAAGGCGCCGTGTCCGAGAGGATGTACCAGGTGTTCACCGCATTAAAACGATCGGCTGGATCGTAAATAGGCCCAATCGAAACGTTCTTGATGGCGCTTTTCACGCCGTAGTTATAGACGGTGTAGAACAACGGCAGGGAGGGCAGATCTTCGGCGAAGAGGATCTGGAAGTTGCGGTAGAGGCGCACCCGGAGCTCAGTGTTGGGTTGAATGCGGGCTTGCTCGAGGTATTCGCTGGCAGTCGTGTTGCGCCATTGCGAATAATTCTGCCCGGCCTCAGCTTGCGCTTCCGCCCAGAACGGATAAGGGTCCGGATCGGGGCTGTTGCTGAGGTCAATATCCACCAGCGCGGTTTGATAATTGCGGCTTTCGAGATCGGTCATCAAAAGCGCGTAAGGCCTGACGTCCAAAACCACATCGATGCCGATGGAAGCCCAGTTTTCTGCCAGGATGGTCGCGATCTGGCTGTGGATTTCATCATCCTGCACCAGGAGTGTCAGGCTTGCCTGGGCACCCTCAGCGGTCATCAACTGCCCTGCTTCAGACCAGCCATACCCTGCCCCTGCCAGCAATTGCCGCGCGAGGTCAACATCGTAGCGATAGGGTTCCAGCCCGTCATAAAATGCCCAATTTCCGGGTGTGATGGGCCCCAGCGCCGGTACTGCCTGGCTGGAGAAGACCTGGTCCATAATTGCCTGGCGGTTGGTCGCCGCCATCAATGCCTTGCGAAAGTCAGCCGACTGCAGCAGCGGCTGGGTGAGGTTTTGGGTATTCAAAAACACCATCGTCAGGCGGGGAAGCTGGCTGGAGTGAATGTCCAGCCCGGGCTGGTTCAGCGCCGTTTCAAGATCAGCGTGATCGATCCTGGCGACCGCGTCCACCTCATCGCTCAAGTAAGCTTCGAGCGCGGCACGCGCATCGGGGTAAAGCTTGAAGTTGATCTCATCGATGTATGGGCGCCCCGCATAGTAGTATTCGAAGGAGGCGAGGCTGACGCCCACAATCCTGCCTTCTTCCAGTTGAAATTCCCTGAAACGGTAAGGTCCGGAGCCGATGGGCGCGAGGTTGAAGGGATGGTCAACCAGCTCATCCAGGCTGAGGTTGCCAAGCAGGTGCGATGGCAAAATCTGGAAGGTGAGGTAGTCGAGGAATGGCGCGAAACTGCTGGGCAAGGAAAACTCCAAACTCAGGTCAGACAAAGCCTCCACCTGCACCTGCTGCCAAAAAGTCCGCAGGTCCTCCGCCACCAGGCTGCTGTCGCTTTGCATCAGGGAGATGGTGTATAGCACGTCCTGGCTGGTGAGCGGGGTGCCGTCATGCCAGACGGCGTTTTCGCGCAGGTTGACCACGTAGCGGGTGCCTTCCGGAGAAGCAACCCAGCCAGCCGCCAGATCCCCCACCGGCAATCCGCGCGAGTCAAACTTGAGCAGGCTGCTGAAGATCAGCCGGTCCACGTCCCGGTCGGGCTGATTGAAGCGATCCAGGGCGGGGTTGAGGCGCATGATGTCGCCCACCAGCGCTTCAGTGAAGCTGCCGCCGGTAATCGGGTTGGGGGTGCTTTCCACCACCGGAGAGGAAGTTGAAGGTTGAAAGATCAGAATCAAACCCACCACCAGTCCGGTGAGCAAAACAATCAGAAGCTGCCAACGAAAGCGTCTCATTTGCTAAACAGAAAGACAACCCCCGACTTTGGCGAGTTGTCTTTATCCTCCATGATCAATTGTGATAGCGGCGGCTTGGGTCGCTATCAGGAGACAAGCACACTGATGAGTGCCAGCAGCAGAAAAACCACGCTGAGAGCGATGGTGATGTAGTACATCACTTTTTCGATGCCGCGCCGTTGGGTGTAGACGCCGCCGCTGTCGCCGCCAGCCAAACCGCCCAGGCCAACGCCCTTGCTTTGCAGCAGCACACTGGCAATCAAAGCGATTGAAACGATGATAATTGCATAATTTAGAACCATAACCTTCAGCCTCCTGCGGATCAAGTCTTGATTATAACTAATCCGTTGTTTTCGTCAAATTTACATGAACCTTTATTTTACCCGAAAAGTGCAAAGCCGTTGGCAATATTCCAATATTCCAATCAAGTTTTGAATGGTTGTGTGGAGCTTTTGCGCTTTTGCGCGTTTTTTGTGCATGTCAAAAACGCAAAAGCCCCCCCCTATCACCTATCACCTATCACCTATCACCTATCACCTACCACCTGCCCCTGCCACCTACCACCTGCCACCTCTCCGGGAACAATGTCTTTTCGTAGGCCGGATTCTAAGCCTGCCCATGAAGCGCAGCGGAGGGAGTTGTGAGGATTACCCTCTCCGGGAACGAAGTGACCGAATGGGAGAGGGTCCGCGAGCGCAGCGAACGGGGGTGTGGGTCTTTTCATTCTTTGCTACCTTCCTCATACGTATCGCGAGCGCCGCCGTCAGTGCCCGCATAGCAGGGTACGGCGATCTCTCAGAGACTGTCATCGCGAGGGAGCTTGCGACCGTGGCGATCTCTCAGTTCTGCTTGACCCGATCAGCAAAGATGAGATTGCCACGACCTTTGCCAAATCAATTTCACCACAATCCCAATGGAAACCCGGCAAAGGTCTCGCAATGACAAAAAACCTGCCGGCGCTTGTGATCTCAGGTTGACAAGCGCATACTCTTTGGGCACGATGACCTGACCTCCTCATGGTATCATTCAAGGCACGGATGGGATCCTTTATGGTGATTTCGTATGGATAGTTCAGTACGGGCGGGTTCTGTAGAAGCGGGTTCGGTACGGGCGGGTTCTGTAAGGGCGGGTTCGGTACGGGCGGGTTCTGTACGGGCGGGTTCGGTACGGGCGGGTTCTGTACAGACGGGTTCTGTACGGGCGGGTTCTGTAAGGGCGGGTTCTGTACGGGCGGGTTCACAACCCGCCCCTACAATGACAACCAAACACAAACCGCCCCTACAATGACGACCAAACACAACCCGCCCCTACAATGACAACCAAACACAACCCGCCCCTACATACAATTTATTCTTAGGAGCTTCTATGGCGGAAAACAACGAACTCGAAAAAACACTCTGGGCAGCGGCAGACAAACTGCGCAGCAGCATGGACGCCGCCGAATACAAACACGTTGTCCTCGGTCTTATTTTCCTCAAATACATTTCTGATTCCTTCAACACCCTCCACGAAAAACTTGTGCTGGGTGAAGGCGAATTTGAAGGCGCTGACCCTGAAGACATCGACGAATACAAAGCCAAGAATATTTTCTTCGTGCCCGAAGAAGCGCGCTGGCAATTCCTGCTCAACAAAGCCCGCCAGCCCGAGATCGGCAAACATATCGACGATGCCATGGATGCCATCGAGCGTCTCAATCTCAGCCTGCGGGGCGTCCTCCCCAAGATTTATGCCGACCCGGACCTCAACAAGCAGAGCCTGGGCGATCTGATCGACCTAATTGGCAACATCGGCTTTTCGAAGGATATCCACCAATCCCAGGACCTGCTCGGTCGGGTATACGAATACTTCCTCGGTCAATTCGCCGATGCCGAAGGCAAGCGGGGCGGTCAGTTCTACACTCCCCGCCATGTCGTCCGACTGCTGGTTGAAATGATCGAGCCCTTCCGCGGGCGCGTTTATGACGGCTGCTGCGGCAGCGGCGGCATGTTTGTGCAGTCCGAACGCTTTGTACACGAACACCAGGGCACCGTGCGCGACCTTTCCATCTTCGGGCAGGAATCCAACCCGACCACCCTGCGCCTGGCAAAAATGAACCTCGCCATTCGCGGCATCGAAGCCCGCCTCGAACTGGGCGACACCTTCCTGGACGACCGCCACCCGGACCTCAAAGCCGATTTCATCCTTGCCAATCCGCCGTTTAACGTCAGTGATTGGAACGGCGAGCTTTTGCGTGAGGATCTGCGCTGGCAATTCGGCAGCCCGCCAGTAGGTAATGCCAACTACGCCTGGCTGCAGCATTTCTATTACAAACTCAGCCCTTCCGGCACAGCCGCGATCTTAATGGCTAATGGCAGTATGAACAGCAACACCAGCGGTGAGGGAGAGATCAGGCGCAACATGATCGAAGGCGGCATCGTGGACTGCATGGTTGCGTTGCCGGGTCAGCTTTTCTTCAACACCATGATCCCGGTCTGCCTGTGGATCCTGGCGCGCGACCGCAGCAATCACAAATTCCGCGACCGTTCCGGTGAGATCCTCTTCATCGACGCCCGCAGCCTGGGCAGCATGATCACCCGCCGCAACAAGATATTGACTGATGAAGATATTGCCAAAATCGCCGGCACCTACCACGCCTGGCGGGGGGAGGGCGGCGTTTACGAAGATACCC
>DDWY01000103.1 GCA_002347705.1 Anaerolineaceae bacterium UBA2274
GCCTTGGGGTCATTCGTTATCTGTCATTGCGAGGCACGAAGCAATCTAAACTGTTTGCACATCAGCAGCGTGAGAGGGTCACAAACACCTAACCCTTTCCGCTTCGCGAGGACGAGAATTAGTTCTATTACCTCCAGCTTTTATAGCATTCCAGCTGTTTAGATTGCTTACGAAATAGTACACTACGTGTCACAAAAGAAGTTCGCAATGACAGATTAACAGACGTTTGCAATGTCAGCTCTTGATCTTGCCGGTTTCACCTGCCCTGGTTTTTAATCCAGGGCAACCATGCACGGGAATTGGCCGAAGGTCTCCATATGACCTTTCCCGTCATAGCGAGGTACGATGCAATTTAAACTGGAAGCCTCCGGAGTTTCTCATTTTAGTGCCCTGAAAACAGCTTCCCAACGAGAGAATATTCAAAAAATATCGAAAACTGAGAAACTCAGGAGCCTGTTCCGCCCTGCAAGTAAATTACGCCTTACTAAAACTCAAACTGCCGTCAGCCAGGTCGATCTTGATCGTGTCGCCTTCGCTGAAGTCGCCGCTGAGGATCCTGAGCGCCAGCGGGTCCTGAACCTCGCGCTGAATTGCGCGCTTCAGAGGGCGCGCGCCAAATTCAGGGTCGTAACCCACATCCGCCAACCATTCCCGCGCGGCGGGGCTGATCTCGAGCTTGAGCCCGCGGTCTGCCAGTAAATCAGAGACGTGCCGCAGTTGGATTTCGACAATCCCACCTAAATCTTCACGGGTGAGAGGCTTGAAAGTGACAATCTCGTCCACCCGGTTCAAAAATTCCGGTCTGAAGAAGTTCTTCAGCAACTCCACAATTGCATCACGGCTGACCTGCCGTGGCTGACCGCTTTCATCGTTCATCCAGAGCTGGCTGCCGAGGTTGCTGGTCATGATGATCAGCGTGTTGCGGAAGTCCACCGTGCGCCCCTGCCCATCGGTCATGCGCCCGTCATCCAGCACCTGCAGCAGAGCGTTGAATATCTCAGAATGGGCTTTTTCGATCTCATCAAACAAAACCACGCTGTAAGGGCGGCGGCGCACAGCTTCCGTCAGCTGACCGCCTTCTTCGTAGCCCACGTAGCCCGGAGGCGCGCCAAACAGGCGGCTGATGGTGTGGCGTTCCTGGTATTCGCTCATGTCGATCCGCACCATGGCGTTCTGGTCGTCGAAGAGGAACTCTGCCAGGGCACGCGCCAGCTCAGTTTTGCCGACGCCGGTGGGACCCAGGAAAATGAAGGATCCAATCGGGCGATTGGGGTCCTGCATGCCCGAACGCGAGCGGCGTACCGCCTTGGAGACGGCATTGATGGCTTCATCCTGCCCAACAACGCGCTGATGCAGGCGTTCTTCCATGTGGAGGAGCTTTTCCATCTCGCCTTCCAGCAAGCGGCTGACCGGGATGCCGGTCCATTTACCCACCACTGAAGCAATTTCTTCCGCGTCTACCTCTTCCTTAAGCAGCGCGCCCTGTTTTTGCTGGCTTTGCAGCCTCAGTTCGGCCTCGTGGATCTTGTTTTCAAGTTCACGAATGGTGCCGTAGCGCAGGCGCGAGGCTTTTTCCAGATCGGCGTTTCTTTCTGCTTGTTCCATTTCCTGCTGAGCCTGGTCAAGCTTTTCTTTCAGATCCTTAAAGCTTTGGATGGCTTCTTTTTCAGCCTGCCATTGGACTGTCAGGGCTTTTGATTTTTCGCCCAAATCAGCCAGATCCGCTTCAATCTTTTCGAGCCGTTCACGGGAGGCTTGATCCTTTTCTTTCTGCAAGGCTTGTTTCTCGATTTCCAGCTGCATAATGTCGCGGTCGACCTCGTCCAGAGCCTGGGGCTTGGAGTCAATTTCGGTGCGCAGGTGGGCGGCAGCTTCGTCAATCAGATCGATCGCCTTGTCCGGCAATTGTCGGTCCGTGATGTAGCGGTTGCTCAAAGTCGCAGCGGCGATGACGGCTGGATCGGTGATGCGCACACCGTGGTGCACTTCATATTTCGATTTCAACCCACGCAAAATGCTGATGGTATCTTCAACGCTCGGCTCAGCCACGTACACTGGCTGGAAGCGGCGTTCCAGGGCAGCATCTTTCTCGACGTACTTGCGGTATTCGTTGGTGGTGGTAGCGCCAATCAGGTGCAGTTCACCGCGCGCCAGCATCGGTTTGAGGATGTTGCCGGCGTCCATTGCGCCTTCAGCCGCGCCGGCGCCGATGACCGTGTGCATCTCATCGATGAACAGGATGATCTGCCCTTCAGCTTCGGTAACTTCCTTGAGTGTGGCTTTGAGACGTTCCTCGAATTCGCCGCGATATTTGGCTCCAGCTACCATGGCTGCCATGTCAAGCTGAACTATGCGTTTGTTTTTCAAGCCCTCAGGCACATCGCGGTTTACCACGCGCTGAGCCAGCCCTTCGACGATGGCGGTCTTGCCCACGCCGGGCTCGCCGATCAGGGCAGGGTTGTTCTTGGTGCGGCGGCTGAGGATCTCGATCGTGCGGCGAATCTCTTCGTCGCGCCCTATGACCGGATCCATCTTGCCCTGGCGCGCCAGCGCGGTCAGGTCGCGTCCGTACTTTTCGAGCGCCTGGTAGGTTTCTTCCGGGTTTTGGCTGGTAACCGACTGGCTGCCGCGGATCTCCCGCAGGGCTTTGAGCACGGCGTCCTTGGTCACGCCGAAGGCTGAGAGGGTTTTGCCCTCGGGGCTGTCGGTCAGACCGAGGAGGATGTGTTCGGTGGAGGTGTATTCGTCGCCCATGCCCTTGGCATAGCGCTCAGCCGCATCCAGCACGTCTGCAGCCGGGCGTGCAAGCCCCGCCTCAGCGCTGGAGCTGCCGTAGACTTTGGGGCGGTCCGCCAGTTCTTTGCGCACTTCTTCTTTTAATATATCTGCAGAGCCGGCAATTTGCGTGATCACAGCCGGCACAGTACTGTCGGACTGGTTGAGCAATGCCAGCAGCAAGTGGCTGGATTCGATGCTTTGGTGGTTAAACTCACGCGCCAATTGCTGGGCGTTAAGCACAGCCTGCTGCGCTTTTTGGGTAAATTTGTTTAGGTCCATAATTTCTTATTTACTTCTTTCCATTTTGTTCTTATTTCTATATTTTACAGAAAAAGTGTTAGTAGTCGGTAAGAATTGAGGTGCTCTGTCGAATTGATCGTACCGGTGTTTATTCTCCCTACCGTGAATCGGAGTGGGACCGCGTCATGCACGCGAACTGACCGAATTTCTCCGGTTGATGCTGGATCCCTAAGGCAAAAGCTGTGCTCGACCAAGAGCCTGGCACAATCATTTGTAAGTCGATGCTTCTTGCTCTGTCATCTTTGCCTTTGGAAAAAAATAATATGCAGATTGCCATATCCTACGGGCACAGGCTGCTTCGCTCGCGATGACTAATGGTCGCCTTGCCATGTTTGGCGGGCAATGGCGCAACGCTCACTGCCACAGAAAAACTGTCTCGCCTCCTCATTCCGCTGTCTCAAAGCGAATGGCTTCTCCTCTGCCGATTGTTAAATTGAGGTTAAATCGTCTTCGCAGCTATTGCTGGGGGAGAAAAGGGTCTTATAATCAATCGTTTTTGAGAAAAGAGCTTATTATGATGCAAAATTGGAGTATATACTTAGTTATCGGAGTAGGTTTGGCTGCGCTCGTGGTCTTGGTTGTGGGCGCGAACTATGCTGTTAAGAAGTTGATCGGGATCGCGAATTACTTTAAACTATCCAGCACTTTCATGGGCATGACGGTGCTCTCTGTTGCCACATCTCTGCCTGAAATCACCTCCCACTTCACCGCATCGGTCAACATTTTGCGCGGCACGCTGGATTATCAAACTGGTTCTGCTATCGTTTTGGGTGCCAATATTGGTTCGGATGTGGTTCAACAAACCCTGATCATGGGCATCGTGGTTTTGTTGGCAGGCACGCTTTATTTCAGGCGCTATTTCCTCTGGAAGAGCATGATCCCGATGATCGGTACGAGCACCTTGTGCATCATCCTCGGTTGGGATGGCAACTACAGCCGCATTGACGGTGCGATTTTATTTGGAACATTTCTCGCCTATACTTACTATTTATATATGGACGAGCGCAAGCACTACAAAGAAGAGGATAACGAGCTCAATTCTTCCGAGTTGGCTGAAGACGTCCCAAGCAATGGGCGTCAAGTCTTATTTGACGCATTTATCACAATGATGATGATGGTAGTCATCATTGGATGCGCTACTTTTGTGCTTTCGGCTACCGAAACGATTGTTGATCGAACAGGAGTTGGCGGGTCACTCATTGGCGTAATTACGCTCGGCGTGGCATCAGCCTTGCCTGAACTCACGACCGCTTTGGCGGGTATTCGCCATAAAGAAGCCGGCATTTCCCTGGGCACGCTGGTGGGCAGCAATATCACCAATCCTTTGCTGGCGATCGGCGGCGGCGCGCTAATCTCCACCTATGCCGTTCCAAGACCTCTGATTGTCTGGGATCTTCCGTGGGCGACTCTAACCGGCGTTTTGCTTTGGGCAATCTTATGGTTCAATGATGGAAAACTTGGCAAAAAGTCTGCAATTTACTTAATTGTAATTTACTTTATTTACATTTTCTTCCGCAGTTTTTTCTTCAATGTCGATTTCTAAACCGGAAAGATTTAATAGGCAGCACCAGTGTTCACTGGTGCTGTTTTTTTTGTGTAAACAAATCGTGGAAGCAGCAAAGTTTAAGATTATTTCTGCGAATTAATCGTTCATATTGTGAGTAGCTTTCAGCACCGATAGGTTTGTGCCTAATTCTGCCAAATGAGACGATCTACGATGCGCTGTTCGAGTGACTTGCTTTTCCGACAAAAGCATGATAAACTAATTAGTTAGGAAACCTAACTAATTATGGAAGACTCTGTAAACCTGAAATTTCAGCAATTGATTCTCCGCTTTCATCAGCTGGGAGGAGAACTCCCGCCCCTTGAAAAGTTTTACATCACGCCCGCCCAGGTGGTCTATCTGGATTATTTGGCCAAGCACCCGGATTGCCGCTTAAGTCAGCTGACAAGCGCTCTGCAGTACAGCGCTGCCAGTGTGAGCGCTATGGTGAGCATCTTGAATGCAAAGGGATTGGTCGCAAAAACGCAGGAACCGTTTGACGGCAGAGCGCTTTCACTGGCCTTAACCGAAAAAGGACGTCAGGTGGTTTTTGAAATTGAGAAATTTCGAAGTACTCGGGTGGAAATGATTTTGGAAAACCTGGACGAAAAAGAAAAAAGTACCTTGTCAGGTTTAATTGAAAAAGCAATCTCAAACAAAAAGGAAAGATAAAATGCCCAACCAACTATTACTCATGAATGTTATGAGATTTTTCCACAACCTGTTTACTGCTCTTTGGATCGGCGGAATGCTGTTGATGGCTGTAGTGATTTT
Source organism: Anaerolineaceae bacterium UBA2274 (assembly GCA_002347705.1). Lineage (GTDB taxonomy): Bacteria > Chloroflexota > Anaerolineae > Anaerolineales > Anaerolineaceae > Mesolinea. Next base: position 5,396 of record DDWY01000103.1, read on the forward strand.
GCCAGGCATCCGCAAAAACCCAAAAATTAGCGAGCCTATGATGGTCATCAATGGGATTCAGGATCGGATCAAGCCTTTTGCTCTGGTGAGCATGGCTGGGTTGGCTATAACCGGGATGCTGTTAGGGAAGTCCTCCAAGAGCTTTACTGGTTTGATGGATTTTGGCACGCCATACATGACCGCATTGTCAGCAAAACATATCTTGATCGCGGTTATGGTGATCCTGGCTTTTGTGAGGCTTTCCATTAATAAAAGGGTAAAGATTGAAAAGAAAATGGAGCTCCAAAAAGTTTCGGCGGGAATTTTAGCGCTCAACGCTCTGCTTGGTGTAATTGTTTTGTTCCTCTCATCGATGATTTGATGTAGGACTGGAGGCAAGCCAGCTAAATACCTGGCGGTTTAGAAGATCGATCAGCAAACGGCAGATTTGATTCTGAGCGTGATGCATTTAAATCGCTTTTTTGCTTGTTCATATAGTTCAGCAATTCGCATGGGTTAGGCCTGAACTTAAAAGCGCGATTGTGGCTTACCTGGACCTCTTGCCCAATCTGGCAGGTCTGGTACTGGAAATATTTGGACAGTCCCAGTCAAACCTGCTTCGACGACAGGGGTAATGCCTGTGCTTCAGATATATAATGAAAACTAAAAGAGGAATTATGGAAAACATCAAGACGTTTTTAGTCACTTTCGCCGTCTTTCTGGGCATTGATATGCTCTGGCTCACAGTCATCGCACAGAATTTTTATAAGTCCCAAATTGGTCATCTGATGGCAGACAAAGCCAGGCTGCTGCCAGCCGCACTCTTCTATTTGCTGTTTATCGCCGCGTTGGCGTACTTCGTGATCGTTCCAGCTTTGGAATATCAGAACCTGACAAAACTGATTGTGAGCGCCGCGATTTTCGGCCTGGTGACATATGCCACGTATGACCTGACCAACATGGCGACCCTCAAGGACTGGCCACTGCTCGTGACGGTTGTGGATCTCGCCTGGGGCACGTTTATCTCCCTCGCCGTTTCCCTGATAACCTACCTGATCCGAAAATGATTATCCAATACTTAATCCTGATGTTGTTGGTGCCCGCGGCGGCGTTTTCGCTGGCTTACGGGATTGCCAGATTGACTGGTAAGGTAACCTTCCTGGATGCCGCCTGGGGCGTCGGTTTTACGCTGATTGCCTGGGTCAGTTATTTTGCCTATTCTTCCAAGGAACTGCCAAATTTGCTTTTAGCACTGGCAGTAAGCCTGTGGGGGCTGAGGCTCGCCTGGTATGTCGTCAAACGGATTGCTAAAACCGGGGAAGATAAGCGCTACCAGGAAATAATGAAGGGTTATGGAGAGAACGCGCAAGCCAAAGCCTTTTTACGCTTGTTCATGCTTCAGGCTGTACTTCAATACATCGTTTCCGCGGCTATCCTGCGCATGAACTACTTTGATCCAAAACCGATTGGGGTAACAACCTGGCTGGGATTGTTCGTTTTTGCCGTTGGATTTCTTATTGAGGCTGTGGCAGACGCGCAATTGGCTGCCTTCAAACGCGACCAGAATAACAGGGGCAAAATCCTGCAATCCGGTTTGTGGAAAGCCAGCCGGCACCCCAACCATTTTGGCGAGAGCCTGGTCTGGTTGGGCATGGCGGTGATGAGTCTCACTTATCCGTGGGGATGGCTGGCGCTGATCAGCCCGGCAGTGATCACCTATCTGCTCCTGTTTGTTTCGGGCATCCCGATCCAGGAAAAGGGCAAGGATCAGAACCCGGCATGGCGTGAGTACGCCTCCAAAACCCCGAGATTTGTACCTTTCGTGGGCATAAAGTAGGATTAAGACCATTTGCTAGGTTAATTCCGCAACGTATTGTGAATTCTTCAGGTGCGATTCGGGCAAATAGAGGAATATCAAAACGAGTTTCTAAAATTGCTCCCCAAAACCCTTGACTTAATCTTTTGTTTGCCTATAATTGGCTTTTGTGCATCCGAACGGGTGCACGAACTTTGAAAAAATAAGCTTTCTGAACTCCAGCAAGATTGAGGCAAAACTCAAACAGGTCGGAATTCGCCCTTGACAAAACAATTTTGATCGTCTATACTAATTGTTCCAAGGTGCTACATTAGGATATCGCGCCTGAGGCGTGACGCTTGAAAACAGAATAGCTTGGGTCTAGATAGGATCGGGTAGCCAGTTGCCGGCAGAGGTTTTTGGGCCGGCGCTTTCGTCTGAAAGAATGGCTTGACAGCGGAGAATGAATCCGCTAGAATCCGATTTCTTGAAAGTCAGAACCTTAACAACTGAAAAGTGATAGGAAAAATGCAAGACAAGAAAGAAATAGGTAAGTAATTACTACAAGCCTCGTTAATGAAATTTCCGTAAAGATGAAAACACCGTAAGGTGATAAATTTTAGCGGAGAGTTTGATCCTGGCTCAGGATGAACGTTGGCGGTGTGCCTAATACATGCAAGTCGAACGGAGTTAATAGCAATATTGACTTAGTGGCGAACGGGTGAGTAACGCGTTGGTGATCTGCCTCGAAGTGTGGAATAACGTTCCGAAAGGATCGCTAATACCGCATGTGCTCTCGATTTTTAGAAACTTGAGAGTAAAGGATTTATTCGCTTCGAGAGGAGCCTGCGTCCCATCAGCTGGTTGGTAGGGTAACGGCCTACCAAGGCTATGACGGGTAGGGGACCTGAGAGGGTGGCCCCCCACAATGGAACTGAAACACGGTCCATACACCTACGGGTGGCAGCAGTAGGGAATATTAGAAATGGACGAAAGTCTGATCTAGCAACACCGCGTGTGCGAAGAAGGCCTTCGGGTCGTAAAGCACTTTTTGGAAGGAATAGGAAGGAATGTACTTCCAGAATAAGTCTCGGCTAACTACGTGCCAGCAGCCGCGGTAACACGTAGGAGGCAAACGTTATCCGGATTTACTGGGCGTAAAGCGCGTGTAGGTGGTACTGTAAGTAGGGCGTGAAAGCTCCCGGCTCAACTGGGAGAGGCCGTTCTAAACTGCAGAACTAGAGGATGGTAGAGGGAGGTGGAATTCCAGGTGTAGCGGTGGAATGCGCAGATATCTGGAGGAACACCAGTGGCGAAGGCGGCCTCCTGGACCATTCCTGACACTCAGACGCGAAAGCTAGGGTAGCAAACGGGATTAGAGACCCCGGTAGTCCTAGCCCTAAACGATGTAGACTAGGCGTCGGTGGTTTAATCACCATCGGTGTCCAAGCTAACGCGATAAGTCTACCGCCTGGGGACTACGGCCGCAAGGTTAAAACTCAAAGGAATTGACGGGTCCCCGCACAAGCAGCGGAGCGTGTGGTTTAATTCGTTGCTACACGAAGAACCTTACCTGGGTTTGACATAGCAGTGGTAGAGAAGCGAAAGCGGACCGACCCTTCGGGGAGCTGTTACAGGTGTTGCATGGCTGTCGTCAGCTCGTGTCGTGAGATGNNTTAAGTCCGCTAACGAGCGCAACCCGCGTTGTGTGTTACAAGTGTCACACAATACCGCCGGTATTAAGTCGGAGGAAGGTGCGGATGACGTCAAGTCAGCATGACCTTTATATCCAGGGCTACACACACGCTACAATGGTCGGCACAATAGGTTGCCAAGTCGTGAGACGGAGCCAATCCTCCAAAGCCGGCCTCAGTTCAGATTGCAGGCTGCAACTCGCCTGCATGAAGTTGGAGTTGCTAGTAAACGCAGGTCAGCTATACTGCGTTGAATACGTTCCCGGGGATTGTACACACCGCCCGTCAAGTCATGGAAGCTGGCAACACCTGAAGCCGGTATCCTAACCCGCAAGGGAGGGAGCTGTCAAAGGTGGGGTTGGTGACTGGGACTAAGTCGTAACAAGGTAGGTGTACCGGAAGGTGCGCCTGGATCACCTCCTTTCTATGGAGATCCGAGCAAAAGCCTGAGGGCTGGCGCTCTACTCTAAGAAACTTAAATATCCATATCCCGCAAGGGAGAATCGTTCTGAAACGGTGAGACACAGAGCGTCGTAACGAGATTGAAAAATCGGACTTCGTCGAACAAATTTCCTGTCACTTTTGAGTTGATAAGGCTGACACTCAAGGGCCTTTAGCTCAGTTGGTTAGAGCGCGCCTCTGATAAGGGCGAGGTCTCAGGTCCGAGTCCTGAAAGGCCCACAATTTGTGAGACCTGGGGATGTAGCTTAGTCGGGAGAGCGCCTCCTTTGCAAGGAGGAGGTCAGGGGTTCGAGTCCCCTCATCTCCATCATAGTGATGGCGAGGGGAGTTGCCTGAAGACAGAAGGATCGGAAGCGATTTGGATCTTTCTGTCATCTGACAACAGATGAATAGCACATTAATAACTGAATAACATTTGTAGGCCGTATGAATATGCGATTTAGCGATGAATTGTGTATCATACGTAAAATTAGTAAATAAATAACGAATGCTTGAAAAAGCATCGATTTCTCCGCATCACGTGGAGAAGCTACTAAGAGCTTACGGTGAATGCCTTGGCGTCAAATGCCGATGAAGGACGTGGGACACTGCGATAAGCCTCGGGGAGCTGTGAACAAGCGATATATCCGGGGATGTCCGAATAGGGAAACCTGCTGGTGCGAACCATCAGCATCACACATTGAATAAAATAGGTGTGTGAAGGGAACCGTGGGAACTGAAACATCTAAGTACCACGAGGAAAAGAGATCATTCCCCAAGTAGTGGCGAGCGAACGGGGATCAGCCCAAACCATCCAGGCTTGCCTGGGTGGGGTTGTAGGACCTGGCAATAGGAGTTACAAATCAATCGGTTAGTGGAAAGGTGTGGGATAGCCTGCCAAAGAGGGTAAGAGCCCCGTACACGAAAACTGATTGACTCCGCTGGGTATCCTGAGTACTGCCGGGCA
>DDWY01000041.1:0-21327 GCA_002347705.1 Anaerolineaceae bacterium UBA2274
ACTAGGATCAATAATTGCCCTAATATTATCTGTTTGGATTTCACTCAATTGAGTCTTAAACAGTGTCTCATAATCAAGTAAATTGTTTTCAAAATATGCCAGTCTTAGATCATCTTCACCTAATAATGCGTTTCCCCAAAAATGGCGGAGATTATACAATGGAGTTCCTTTCATGTTCGGTAAACAACCCCATGTGGTTATTGGAACAGCGGATTTACCCTTGTGATACCCTTTTTGTTGTTGGAGAACTGGATCCTTTTCGATTTTGTTTTTCAGCTTAAACATCGAATTCCGGGCTTGTTCGATAGGGGACTTTTCTATCCTTTTTTGATTGCCATTGATTGACGTAACTTCTGCTTCTCTTCCGGATATCGGTCTGGCAATGTACCAATCCTTTATTTCAAATATGTAAACACCCTTTTTTGGATGAATCAGTAAATAATCAGGGTTCGCAGTTTGGCCATCATTAACAACAGGCTGAGCATACACAATCCAGTCGTCGGATAGGAGTCTAGCAATAGACGCAAATTTTTGATCACCAGGTTCGGGTCCAGGGGTTCCATAGAAATGAGCCATAAACAATCCTCCCAAAATATCATGGAAACAAAGGGAATAATAAACGTTTAAAACGCAAATGATGACTATTTTTTGTGTTTAATGCCTTACTCACACTTAAAGATTATACCTATGTTTAGTAAATCCACGCATTTTTATCCATCTTTTTGATTTTGGTGATTCATCATATTAGGTATCTAATCCTACATTAACAATATGAGGCCGTATTTTTTTCGAATCTTAATGGCGTGAAAGTTTAGATGAATGGACAAAAAAAGGCCTTTCAAGATTATTTCCTCTCCAACAACTTCCACACCGCCTGGAAGAGCTTGCCATTCAGCAGCAGGGCGATGGCTTCGGGGACTTTCATCGCCACGCCGCCGACGGCATATGAGCGCAACGGCGCGTCCATGATGGAAGCTTCCACGATGCGGTCATTGGCTTCCTGGTATTCTCCCCCACCCGAAGCCCTCTTACGGCCAGCCCTGCCCAGGATCGCCGCAAGCAGCTTGCCCCTGACGCGATTGCGGGCATCCCAAAGGGTGGAGTTGAGGTCATATACCCTGGGTTCCCCTTGCGGGTCAACCGGCAGCGGGCTGCCATAAATGGCTTCAAAAGCCGCATCCGAAGTTTGCAGGGCGCCAGTGCCATAGGCGTAATACCCCGGGGCGGATTGGGTGTAATCTGGCACGCGCTCGTCAGGCTGGTCGCTCTCCAGCGCAACGATCACCTCAAGCGGAGTTTCGGCGGCAGAGGTGCCCAGCAGCAGCCGATATTCGCCCGCTTCGCAGTGCCAGGCGTGAACAAGCGCGTTCCAATAAGCGAAGTCGCCATGCTCCAGCTTGAAATGGACCGTTCGGCTCTCGCCAGGCACAAGTTCGACCTTCTCAAAAGCCCTCAACTCTTTCTGAGGACGGAAAATGGCAGACACAGGCGGGGAGACGTAAAGCTGCAGCACTTCCTTGCCCCCTCGTGAGCCCGTGTTACTCAGCCTTACGCTGACTTCCAGCGTTTCGCCAGGCGCCAGGCTTGGCTGGCTGATCTCGAGGTTGTCGATTTCAAAGCTGTTGTAGGACAGGCCAAAACCAAACGGGAATTGAACCTGCCTGGCAAAACTTTGGTAATAGCGATAGCCCACGAAGACGCTCTCACGATACAGGGTATTGAAGCGCTTGCCAAACTGACCATATGCCGGGGTGTCTTCCAGTGCCAGGGGCCAGGTTTCCGCCAGCTTGCCGCAGGGGTTGGCGCGCCCCAGCAGCAGATATAGTGCGGCTGCCCCCACCATCTGCCCCGCCAGCCCCATCAGCAGCACCGCTTTCACCTTACCCAGCCAGGGCAGCCGCACAGGCGAGCCGGCGTGCAGCACCACGACCACATTCGGATTATCAAAGGCGATGCGGTCGATCAGGGCGTTTTGTGCCGCGGGAAGTTCCAGGTGCAGGCGGTCGTAGCTTTCGGCTTCCTCAGTATCGCTCAAGCCGGCAAAGAACAAAACCGCGTCCTTCCCGCGGCAGAGTTCCAGCGCTTCCTGCTCAAGCTTCGCGCTATCCTGGCCGCCCAGGGCGTAACCGCGGGCATAAGGCCAATTTAGGTTTTCTTCGCGCAAGGCATCCATGAAGGACACCATCCGCCGTGGGTTCACCCGGCTGCTGCCCACGCCCTGGTAATGCGGCTTTTCGGCTATCGCGCCGATCACCGCCACCTTCAAATCTGCCAAAAGCGGCAGGATATCCCCCTCATTTTTCAGCAGAACCGCTGATTCGAGCGCGACTTTCTTCGCGACAGCATCAAAATCTGCGGCTTGCCAGGTTTTTTCCGGCTCCCGCTCTTCGCGCACCTTGTCGATCAGTTCCAAGAGTTTGCCAACCGCCCGGTTCAGATCGCTTTCCGCAATCCTCCCCGACTTCACCCCCTCAAGGATGCGATCCACGCCAAATTGTCCGGTCGGGGGCATCTCCAGGTCTGTGCCGGCAGGGATGGCACTGGCGCGGTCATTCATGCCGCCCCAATCGGTCATGAACAAACCCTCAAAACCCCATTCCTGCCTTGCGATTTTGGTCAGGAGGTCTGCGTGCTCACTGGCGTAGGTGCTATTGAGCTTATTGTAAGAACTCATCACGGTCCAGGGCTGCGCTTTGCGGATGGCGATCTCAAACGGCTTGAGATAGATCTCGCGCAGGGCGCGCTCATCGATGACCGAGCTGTTGATCATGCGGGCAAATTCCTGGTTGTTGGCGGCGAAGTGCTTCAGGCTGACTGCCGTGCCCTGGCTTTGGACGCCGCTGATGTACGCGCTTGCCAGTTCGCCTGCCACCAGGGGATCTTCCGAAAAATACTCAAAGTTGCGCCCGCAGAGGGGATGGCGCTTGATGTTCACGCCCGGCGCCAGCAAGACGTCCACCCCGGCGGCTTTCGCCTCCGCGCCAAGTGCCTGCCCAAGTTCAAAAACCAGATCCCGATCAAAGGAACAGGCCACCGCCGAAAGACTCGGGTAGCTGGTGGCGGGATAGCTATTCTCCAGACCTGATTGACCCGATTTTGGCTCCGTTTTTCGCAATCCGTGGGGACCGTCGTGCAAGGTCAGCGCTGGGATCCCCAGCCGTGGGATCGCACGCGTATGCCAAAAATCCCCTCCACCTGAAATGATCCAGGCTTTCTCTTCAAGTGTCAGTTGTTCAAGGATCCGTTTGTTATTATCGTTGTGTTCAGGCAAGGGAAATTCTCCTTCAAACAGGATTGGTCATTTCAGGGTAAATAAACCCTGGGATCAAATCACTCCGGTCAGGAGCAGGATCGCCAGGACGATAATGAGCACGCCGAACAGCAGCAAGACGTAGAAATTGCGCGAGGCAGTTTTATCTACGGCTCCAAGGTTGCTGGAAACGTCGTTTTTGGCTTCCGCTTTGAAATCGACCTTGCTGAGGATCATATCCAGCTTTTGATAAAGCTCGGTCAGCTCAGGTGAAAGCGGTCGGGCTTTCTCAACCTGGGCGCCCAGAGCCTTCGCCATCGCCTCAAGTTGCTCTGCGAAAGTTTTGATCTCACTGGCTTTGGTCTCGATTTGTTTTTCGAGAGCTTCGAGCTGATCATCGAGGGGAAGCAACTCGCTTTTCAGGTCACCTTCCAGAGCCTGGATCTGACCCTGCAAATCATTTAACTGGGTACTCAGAGCCAAAGCCTGGTTTTGCAGCCCAGGAAGCTGCGCCGCCAATTCAGGTTCAGCGTTGGTGGCATCCAGCAAGGAAGTGGTCAGACTGCTAAGGCGGCTATTCAGCTCGCTGAGTTGCTCCACCTTAGCGGGGTCATCCGAGCGTTCCATCTCGATGATGCGCCCGCGCGTGTCTTTCACGTCACGCTGGAAGCGTATCTTTTCCTGCGCGGCCGCATCCAGTTCGGCTTCGAGCGCGCGCACGCGGTTTTTTGCTTCACTTAGGTCGCGATCTACATTCTTTTGTTGGCTTTTTAAGGCTTCAATCTGCTGATCGAAGCGCTCAACCACCGCCAGACGCTGTTGAGCCAGGTCCGCTTTTTTCTCTTCGAGCGAACGCCGGTGATCTGTCGCGCCGTCGATCTGCCCCTGGACCGTTATCAGCTGGTTATACGCGCTCTCGTAGCTTGGGTCGCTGACTCTTGCTTCCCAGGCCTTTTGGCCCAGCTCGTCCAGCAGATCGCTTTTATCGCGTTCCAAGCCCTTCAGTTCACTCTTCAGGCGAACATTTTGGGTTTTCAGGCGGGCAGTGGCGCTGCCGGCAGCAAACCAGGCGCTGAGCTTGCCAACGCGCCAGAGGTAAATTACCAATCCTAGATAAGCCAGCAGGAGCAAAATGCCCATCACAATCGATACCCAACGCCCGCTCGTGTCGGCTGGATTGTCCGTTTGGGTGCAGCCGGTCAAAGCAAAAGGCATCAAAGTCAGAAGTAGCAAAGCTGGGAGAAAAACACGGGGATTTTGGCGGCTCTTTTTCATAGCTCCTCCTCAATGAAAACAATATGGATTGGTAGAAGTATACCTTATGCACACCCATCAAATGACCAAAACGCGATCCAATTTTGAAATTAATCGCCGCGTGAGTGCAAAACCCCAGGTAATTTCGAATTGAAAAATTGGTCCTCACCGGCTATAATGTAGATATGCAGGAGTTAGCCTGATACGATGATCAGTTCCAAGCTTGTGGTATGGACAGGAACACACGCCAGAGTTTTACGGCGCGTGTTTTTATTTAAAATTTAACTGAAACGGAGCAGCAAAAAAATGATGGACAGCGGTTTAATTGGTAAGATCGAAAAAGCAAAACGCTACGCAGAAGAAAAAGATCGCATCACTATCAACACATTTGAAGCCAAATTCCGTGGGGAAAACAACGAACATATCGTTACTTATGATCACGGCAAGTGGAATTGCACTTGCAATTACTTCCAGGGGCGCGGCGTCTGCGCGCACACCATGGGAATGGAATTGATTCTCGAAGGGATGGTTGAGCCATCCGAACAATTAGATTGATTTGCTCATAAGGGATAAAGAGCCTTCGGGCTCTTTTTTGACAGCTTCACATATTCAGAAGGGACAACACTACAATGGACGTTGTTAATCAAGCCGAACTGGTAGTTAATCTTTTTTTGCAATCTCTGGGCTCCATTTTGCAGAGCCTCATGGGCATTATCACCATGCTCGGAAATGAAATCTTCTATATCCTCTTTATGCCCACCATTTACTGGTGTGTGGATGCCTGGGCTGGCTTGCGCATCGGCGTTATGCTGCTTTCCAGTACCTGCTTTAACGGTTTCTTCAAAGTGCTGCTCAAGGGACCGCGTCCCTACTGGATCAGCGACAACATCGTCCCGGGCGTGCACGAATCCTCTTTTGGCATCCCTTCCGGACACGCCATGAACTCCACCGCTGTCTGGGGCTGGAGCGCGATTGAAACCAAAAATCGCAAAGTGATTTTGTTTGCAGGCGTGATGGTGCTGCTGATCGCCACCTCCCGCCTGGTTTTGGGGGTGCACTTCCTGAGCGACGTGTTGCTCGGGCTGCTTTTGGGGCTTTTGCTGCTACTGGCATTCAGTAAGTTGCAAAAACCAATCGGTGCCTGGTTGAAAAAACAGACGCTTAAAAACCAACTCTTACTGGCGTTCTTCAGCTCGCTTTTTATTATCGGCTTGAACGCACTGGTTATTGTGCTTTCTAGTGACTGGCAAATGCCAGCTGAGTGGGCAGCGCGCGCCGGAGATGTGGACCCGCTTTCGCTCGATGGCGCGCTTATGACCAGCGGCTTATGGTTTGGTATGCTGGGAGGATTTGCCTGGCTCAGGGTACGCCGGGGCGTGATCCAGAGTAACTTTGGCACATGGCAGCGCATTCTGCGCTACCTGGTTGGGATTGTCGGCGTGATTGCCATCTACGCTGGGCTGGGATCGTTCTTCCCCGATGATCTGGGGCTGGTCAGCATGTTTTTGCGCTACTTCCGCTATTTTTTGATTGGGATCTGGATCGCCTGTCTCAGTCCGCTGCTTTTTGAGAAACTAAAAATCGGCCGGATTGAACCGGAAATTGAACCTCGCAGCAGCGCCCCATTGGCATAGAACAGTTTGCGGTAAGCCCTGTCATTTTGAGTCTCATTTGCGAAGAATCTTATTATTTAAGATCAGATCCTTCATTGTGTTCAGGGTGAGAATGATAATTGTAGGGTGGGTTGGCGTCATGGAGTCTGTTCCAGCTTAATCCCTGCTATAGGCAACCCACCATCTCACTTTTGCCAGATTGAAAACCGCAATCCAGCCCAGTTTGTCATTCTGAGCCTCTTTTGCGAAAAATCTAATCATCAAGGATAAGATCCTTCACTACGTTAAGGATGACAAAGGTAGGACGGTTCAACAACATCCTGTGTAGTCAAGTTCCGGCTGTACAGTGGGGGTCATGATGCTGAGATCGCCACGTCGCTTCGCTCCTCGCGATGACTGGTGTAGGATTTTTAGGGTGGGTTGGCTTTTTGAGAATCCTCAAATGACAACTTCTTTTTACGCCAACCCACCCTACAGGCTTTTGCGAAGAATCTTTCAGTTAAAGATCAGATCCTTCACTGCGTTCAGGATGACAAATGAAGGTTTTAGGTGAATGGCGGGTATACCAATAGCGGGGCAATCTCGCCGCGCGCTACATCATTTCGATAAACAAAAAAATGCCGTGCAATCACGGCATCTTCAGGCGGAGAGAGTGGGGTTCGAACCCACGATGGGTACAAGACCCATAACGGTTTTCGAGACCGCCCCGATCAACCACTCCGGCATCTCTCCAGCAGGTTTCAGATTATACCTTAAAGGTCGAACTCCTGCCCTTTTTCAGCGATCACCGGCACCGGTAGCTCTGGGTGCTCAGCCATCTTGTCAATCAAAGCCTGGGCTTTATCCGGTTCACCGTGAATAAGGATTATCCGCTTTACGGTGTCTTTGGTTGATAGAGCGTATTCCACCAACCCGGTCTGCCCGGCGTGCGCGCTCAGCCCGCCAATGGTCACAACCTCAGCCTTGCGATAATACTCTTCGCCAAAAATCCTCACCTTGCGTTCCCGGTCCGCCAGGTGCCGTCCAAGCGTGTAGGGAGCCTGCCAGGAGATGATCAGGATGGTGTTGCGTCCGTCCTCGATATTGTTCTTCAGGTGATGCAAAATACGCCCACCTTCTGCCATCCCGGAGGCTGAGATGATAATCATCGGCTCATTCCATTCGTTGAGAGCCTTGGATTCATCGACCGACATGGTATAAATCACATTATGAAAATCCAGCCCCTGCATGCGGTGTTCGGCAATATACTGCCAGGTTTCATCGTCAAAACATTCGGTGTGTTTGCGGTACAACATGGATGCGTTGACCGCCAGAGGGCTGTCCACCACCACCGGAATGTCAGGAATTAAACCATCATCAATAGCCTGGCTGAGGAAGTAAGTCAGATTTTGCGTACGCCCGATAGCAAAAGCCGGCACGATCACCTTTCCACCGCGCCTAACCGTGCGCTTTATGGCATCAACAAACTCATCATAAGCATCGTCCATCGAGTCGTGCGGTTTGTCGCCATAGGTGCATTCCATCACCAATGTTTCCGCCCCTATGGGCAGCACGGGATCACGCAAAATGGGGGTATCCTGCCTGCCAATATCACCCGAAAACCACAACCGCTTCGGTTCTCCCTTGTCATCAAGATAATCCAAAATGACAGCAGCAGAACCAAGGATGTGCCCCGCATCCACCAACTGGGCAGTCACACCCGGAATGGGTTCAAATTTCTCTTGATACCAGACACTTTGAAAGTATGGCATTGCTTCGATCGCGTCTTTTTGAGTATAGATCGGTTCCAGCGCGCGTTCGCCGTTTTTGCGGCGTTTTTTATTGACATACTTGATGTCGCTTTCATGGATGTGACCGGAATCCCTCAGCATAATATCCGCCAGGTCCTCACTGGCATCGGTAGTGAAAATTTTGCCCCTGTACCCCTGCTTGACCAGGTTGGGGATATTGCCGCTGTGGTCGATGTGGGCATGCGAGAGGATCAACGCATCGATTTCGCTGGGGTCAAAGGGAAAGTGAAGATTGGCAAAGTAAGATTCTTCGCGCTTGCCCTGAAAGGTTCCGCAATCGATCAGAAGTTTGTGCCCCTCGTGTTCGATCAGATGCATTGAACCGGTTACGGTTTGAGCTGCGCCGAGAACTGTAAATTTCATTCCTTTGTCCTTTCCAGTACCTGAAAAATAGCATCCCCATAACGTTCGTATCGATAGGGGAAATTGCTCATCGCCTGTTCGAGCTCAGCCTTATTTGAAAATTCCTGATGTGCCAGGCGGTCCATCAATTCACGGGAAATGATCGCATTCGAAGGCAGACCCTCTTTCAAACCTGCCTGTTTCCGCCAGTTCGAGAGGGCGTCGCGCCGCTTCATTTCGGCATCGCTCAGGCGATGATTTCGGCGGGGGCTGACTTTTTGGGGGTTTTCGCGCCAATCCTGGATGGCCTGCATCAGCAAGCTGCCATAGCGCCTGACGTGGCGTTCTGGGAGTGAAGGTAGAAGACCAAGCTCCTGGATATAGTGAGGTTGCGTCTGGGCAATTTCGATCAGAGCCCGGTCTGAAAACACCTTAAAGGGCGGAACGTCGCGTTTGCTTGCAATCGTTTCCCGCAGGTGATTCAGCTCGCCGAGCAGCGAGAGCGTTTCAGGAGAGAGATCCTGCACGCCTTTGACGCGCCAGATATCCTCACGGTGCGGCTCACTCGGCTTGACCAGGCGCGCCATGCCTTCACCCTCTTCCAACACGAGCTGCAGACGCCCACCTTCCTCAAGCTGAGGCAGCAAGACGCTGCGCAGTGGGATGAGAAAGTGTGAATCATACTGCGCGTATCTGAGCATTTCAGGCTTCAGCGGTCTTTCCCCCCAGTTTGCCCGCTGGTACTTCTTATCAAGAACAAGACCGAAATACTTTTCAATCAACGCCGCGAATCCCAGGTTGGGCTCCGCCAGAGCAGTTGCCGCAATCATGGTGTCAAAGATATTATGGAAGGTGAAGTCGAAATCCCGCTTAAGGCAGGCAACATCATAATCCCCGGCATGAAAGATTTTCTGGATGTCCGAGCGGGCAAAAAGCGCGCCCAATTCACTCAGATCCTTGAAAACGAACGGATCCAGCAGGAAGTCGCGCCTCGAACTGGAAAGCTGAATCAGGCAAACCCGCTCATGATAGGCATGCAGGCTGTTGGATTCGGTGTCAATCGCGATGGTATCCTGGGTGGCTAAATGCGCCAGCATTTGCTGGTATGTTTCGGGAGAGTTAACGATGCCGGCTTCGGGCATCCTGTATGGCTGCATAGGACCTCATTATACTCTGTAGTGCAAATTGCTTGCCAGATGACTTACACAAGATGACTTACACAAGATGACTTACACAATGGAATCAAATCTGTCGTAGGCCGGGTTCCGTGCTTGAACCCGGCAGCTTGGTGGGAGTAAACCCCCACCGTACGGATGAAATAATATCCGGCAATTCGGCGGGAGTAAACTGAATTTCGCCTGGAGAGTCGAATTCTTGTTAGAATATTAACCTGAACAGGAGGTAGTTATGCATCTGGTTATGGTACGGCATGGAGAACAGGATTATAAGGTTACGGAAGGGCGCGGTTTTCCGGGTCCGGCACGCGAGTTGGCTCCGCTGACGGAGCGGGGTGTTGCCCAGGCAGAGGAAGTAGCAAAAGACCCACGTCTGCAGGGCTGCCAACTGATTGTCAGTTCCCCCTATACCCGCGCGCTGCAAACAGCGGCTGTCATCTCCCGCCAGCTTGATCTACCCATCGAGGTCGCGTTTGACATTCACGAGTGGTTAATTGACACGCAATACAAAAACCGCGATTTCACCGACACCCTGGCCGCTATGGAAGAAGCCAGCCGCCTGAAGGGTGTGCGCACGCCTGAAGCAAAACTTAACTGGGAGGGTTATGACCAGATTGCCCGGCGTGCGGCTTCAGCTTTGCTGCCTTACCTGGCGTACGAAAAGATCATCGTCGTTTCTCACGCTTATGTAATGAAACAATTCTACAATCCCGGTCACATTCCCCACTGCGGGATCGTGGAAGTGGATTTTGACGAAAACTTTACCTGGCCAGGTTACATTGAGCGCGGAACATCCAAGGAGCCGCGATGAGAGCCGTCCTGCAAAGAGTCACAAGTGGCAGTGTCGCGGTTGACAACGAGGTGGTGGCTCAGATTGGCCTCGGCTATGTCATCCTGCTTGGGATCGGACCTGAGGACACGCCGGCAATCGCCCGGGACCTGGCTGAAAAGACCGCCTACTTACGTGTGTTTGAAGACGAAGCCGGCAAGATGAACCGCTCATTGCTGGATGTTAATGGGGAATCGATCGTTGTTTCGCAGTTCACGCTCTATGCCGACACCAGCCGTGGCAGGCGGCCATCCTTCATTAATGCCGCCAAACCAGATTTGGCTGAACCCCTGGTGGAGGTCTTCACTGCCCGACTGCGCGAATTTGGCATTGCCGCTCAACAAGGCATTTTTGGCGCGCACATGGTAGTGGACATCCGCAATGACGGACCTGTCACCATCCTCCTGGAGTTGCCGCAGAATTGAAAGATTAATTGTCCCAGGGGGATTTAAGTTTAGGCTTTTCTTGCGCTTCTGATTTGCTTTCCTGCTTTTCGGCTGCGAGGGGTTCAGGATCTGAGGCTGTTTGAGGAGCTTGGGACTGAGCTGGTTCAGCAAGGAACTCTTCCTGCATTTCAGCTTGGACCACTGGCATCTCAAACTCTTCAAAAGACCGTTCCTCTTCGAGTTGGATTTCAATTTGTTCTTCCATGCGCATCTGACCGCGCAGGAAGGCGCCGTCCTCACTGCTGAAATTAACCGCCACCACATCGCCCCATACCCGTCCAGTTGAACGGATTTCGAGCTTCTGGCAGGTGATGTTACCCTGCACGGTTCCCGCCACCACGACTGTTTCAGCTTTCAACTCGGGGCAAATGACCTTCCCGGTTTCGCCGATCACCACCAGACCTTTGATGACAATCTCACCCTGCAAGGTGCCTTCAATGCGCACACCACCTGTGCCGTGCAGATCGCCAATCCAGTGAATGCCCGGGCCCAAAACCGAGCTAACCCGGGCTTGGAGCCTCTCGGGAGTAAAAATTGCCGTGTCTTTCTTATGCGAAAATATATTCATCGACACAATCTTACACTATCTTTCCTGCAGGAAATAAGCGTATCCAGCATGCCGCCTTCACGCCCTTGTTTCCCACACCCAGCGCCAAGGCAGCGACAGCCATGGTTCGGGCGCGTAAGCAATGCCAATCCGCGGGGAAGTACGCACTTCCCCTTCAGGCACGCTGACTCCTTTTTCCACCCACAAACTGCTCTCCTCAGAGCACACATCCACCCCATTTTGCTCCCTGCCAATTGCCAATGCCTGGGTCAACTTGGCCGGACCGTTTAGCCAGCCGGATTTCTCTGCCAGGTTTGGGCGCAGCACGCGCATCAACTCCAGCCCTTCCACTGGCCTGATCGCCCGGATCAAGACCGCCGCTGGCACGCCTTCAGTTTCGCAAACCAAATTGAGCATCCAGTGCATTCCGTAGGTGAAATAGACATACGCCCTCCCAGGCGCGCCAAACATGATCGCGTTGCGAGCCGTCCTGCCCGCCCTGGCGTGGCAAGCCTGGTCATCCACCCCCTGGTAGGCTTCCACCTCCACGATCATGCCCGTCAGACGCTGCCCCTCCCAATGGCGGACGAGTAAACATCCCAGCAAATCAGGGGCTACCTGCGGTGCTGGGCGCAAGAAGAAGTCATGCGATAGTTTTGGGTTCAATTTCTTTCTTAAATTGGGGGTCGCGTTCAATGGTCAGCCGCAGTCCGGTCTCAAGCGGCACCAGAGGAATGTAATTAAGCTTTTCCTGAGCCTTTGCGATGCCGGCACACATGCGGTCCGAGCCGCCGCTCTTGAGGGGATTATAGACCTCTTCAGGCTTCTTACCGGTCACCTGCCGCACCAGGCGCACCAATTCCAAAACGCTCGTCTCCACCCCGCTGCCAACGTTGATCACCTGCTGATCCACGCCCACCGCGGTCGAGGAAGTCACCAGGGCATTGACTACATCATCCACATAGACATAATCGCGCGTTTGAGTGCCATCGCCGTGGATGATGATCGTTCCATTTGTGAGCGCATGTTTGAGGAAGTTGGAAATAATCGGCGGATGGGAATGGGGGGTTCGCTGCCCCGGTCCGTAGGCGTTGAAAACCCGCAAGCAAACCGCCTCCACTCCCGCCTGAGCGCCAATGGTGCGCACGTAATGCTCCGCGGAAAGTTTTGAGACGGCATAAGGCGACTCGGGGTGAACCTCAAAGCTTTCGAGATAGGGTGTCTGAGCCTGGTGACCGTAAACGGCTCCCGAGGATGTCAGCACTACGCGCTTTACCTTCGTGTCGCGAATGGCTTCCATCAGCGTCACCGTTCCGCTAACGTTCACGAGATTATAGCTGCTCGGAAAGAGAGAGGATTCGGGCACACTGACTTTTGCCGCCAGGTGGAAAACACAATCCACATCCTGCAGCAGCTTCCAGAGCAGGGTCTTCTCGTTGATATCACCCCGAACAAATTCAACTTCGGGTAATAGATAAGCAGGATTTCCCGCCGAGCAGTCATCCAGCACCCGCACGTGATGTCCTTGTTTTGCCAGGCGGTTGCTTAGGGCAGTGCCCAAAAACCCCGCCCCTCCAGTTACTAAATAGTTCATTGCTAACTACCTGTCTGTAAAATTGGCTGAATTATAGCATGTCAGCTTACTATTTGATCGTCCTGGTGCAGTTGTTCTGCCAGGCTTTCCCAATCGGCAAGCAGCTTTTCCAATGTGAGTGTAACAGTTTGATAATTCTCTGTGACTCTTTCCAACTTACGCAAATCAGCCGAAGGTTTGGAGAGTTGGGCTTCACAACTGGCTTTTTCGACCTCGGCGGTGTGGATCTTTTGCTCCAACGCCACCAACTTCTTTTCAATCTGCTGGCGTTGGTTGCGGCTCAAACCAACTTTGGCAGGTGCTGCTGCGGGATTGTTTGTTGATTCTGATGCAAGCGGAAGTTCTTCAAAGTCCTTTGCCTGCAATCGCCCTTCCTTGAATTGTCTGAATTCAGAATAAGCACCCTTAAACACCTGTAAACTGGCGTTTTGCATATCCAGCTCCCAAATTTGCGTTGCCAGGGCGTCAATCAGGTAGCGGTCATGCGAGACCAGCACAATCGTGCCAGGATACTGCGCGAGCACATCCTGCAGCACCTCTTGGGTGGCAAGATCAAGATGGTTGGTGGGTTCGTCGAGCATCAAGAGATTCGCGTCCGAGATAGCCAGTTTTGCCAGCGCCAAACGACCGCGTTCTCCTCCAGAAAGGGTTGCCACCTGGGCAAAAACCTCATCTCCCTGGAAGCCATAGCGCGCCAGGTAGTTGCGAGCTTCCGCTGGCAGCATGTTTGGGGCAGCAATTCCGATTTCATCCATCAGGGTGTTTTCAGGTGCCAAACCCTCATGCGCCTGGGCAAAGTATCCCACCTTGAGGTTTGCTCCCATTTCCACCCGACCGTCGTAGGGTGGGATCTGGTTTAAAACAGTCTTCAAGAGGGTCGTCTTGCCAGCACCATTGGGACCAATCACCGCGACGCATTCACGCCTTTCCAGCACCAGATCCGGGCAGTTGAAAAGTGGTCGACCTTCATCCTCATAGCCCACCTGCAAATCGTAGGTGCGCAAGACCAGGTTGCCGGAGCGGTCTGCCAACTTGAAGCGCAGATGCATCGGGCGGATATTGGCAGTCGGCGCGGTCAGGCGCGAGTCTGCCAGCAAGCGCTCGAGGCGGCGCTGCCTGCCGCGTGCCTGGTTGTTGTTCTGTGTACCCAGAAAGCGCCGGATATAGTCCTGCTGCTTCTCGATGTACTCATTTTGTGCCTCAAATTCCGCCAGGCGCCGCGTGTAGCGTTCCTCGCGCTGGCGTAAATAGGCGCTGTAATTCCCACGATAGACTTCCAGAGCCGGTGTCATCTCCCAGATGTAATGAGCGGTCTGGTCTAAAAAGTAGCGGTCATGCGAGACGATCACCACCGCCCCGCTCCAATCCCGCAAGTAGGCTTCCAGCCATTCCACCGCGTTGATGTCCAGGTGGTTGCTGGGCTCATCCAGCAGGAGCAGATCCGGGTCGTCCAACAGGATGCGCGCCAGGCGGGCTCTGGTTCGCTGCCCGCCAGAAAGTTGTGCCAGTGGACGCTCATAATCGCCCTCCGGAAAACCCAATCCAGCCAGGGTCTGACGAATGCGCGCATGATAAGTGTAGCCCCCTCTGTTTTCAAAGAGGGTCAAAACTCTGCCATAACGTTCCAGCACGGAGGGATCGCAAGCGGGGTCCTGCATCAACTTTTCCATCTCCCGCAGCTCTTCCCCTTTTGCTATCAGATCCTCAAAAGCTAAAAGGCAGGAATCCCAAAGCGTTCCCTCCAGCTGACTGACCGCTTCCTGGGGCAAGTAGCCCAGCTTCAAGCCTTTCGCGCGGTGCACGGCGCCTTCTGTGGGCGTATCTTCGCCGGCGAGAATGCGCAAAAGGGTCGTTTTGCCAACACCATTTGGTCCGACAATCGCGATGCGGGCATTACGGGGAATAGAAAGACTGATCCCATCAAAGATATCCACGGGACCAAAAGACTTGGCAAGGTTTTGGGCAGTCAGGAGCGACATAGCACCCAAAGTATACCAGTGAGGCACAGAACTAGTTAATAATTTAGATTTTGGTGGTACAATCTGCAAATGCTCATTTATTGAGCGTTTTTAACCTAAAATGTCAATAAGAAGGAGTTTCGTATGTCCAAATCCGTAAGAAAGTTCGTCCTGCCCCTGATGCTGGCAGTAATGCTTCTCATGAGTGCCTGCGTCACCCAAACACCCCCTACCCAACCCGCCAATCCTCCTGAACCGACAGCCCCCGCCACAGAGCCGACCGTGGAGGAACCCACCGCGGAACCGACCGAAGAGGTAATCGCCGAACCCACGGCTGAACCGATCGTGATTGTTGATGTCGTCGGGCGTGAAGTCACCCTAGAAAAGCCTGCCACCAAACTGGTCGGCACCCACAACCCAACCCTCAATGCTGCAGTCGTGCTTGGTGGTGGAGGCAAGTATCTGGTTGGTTTCGGCAACAAATCGATGGGGCGTGGGCTCTACGAGCAGGTGATTGAAGGCTTTGACGACATGCTGGAGGTCGGCAGGGGCAGTAACATCAATCTGGAAAGCGTGATCGCCAGCGGCGCTGAATTGGTCATTCTACCCGAGCGCCACCAGGACCTCGTGCCGCAATTCGAAGCCGCCAACATTCCCGTTCTGGTCATCCTAGACAGCACCGAAAGCTTTGAAACCATTCAGCAAACCCTGACGCTGCTTGGCATGGCTCTTGGTGAAAGTGAAAAAGCAGAACATATTGGCTCTTTCCTGAACCGCCAGCTCGAAAATGCTCAGACCCTGCTCAAAGACACGACCGAGAAACCCTCCGTCCTTTTCCTCGGCAGCAGTTCAGCCCTTTCGGTTGCCCCAGGCTCAATGATCCAAACCAGCCTGATCGAAGCTGCCGGCGGTGTGAATGCTGTCAGCGGTGTTGAAGGTCTTGGCGGCTTTGTGGACGTCAGCATTGAACAAATCATCGCCTGGAATCCGGACGTTATCTGGTTCCCCCAATACTCAGACTACACCGCTGAAGACCTTCTGAACGACCCCGCCTGGAGCAGTATCAGCGCTGTCCAAAACAATCGTGTTTACCAGTTCCCCTCTTTGCTCGAACCCTGGGATCAACCAACCCTGGCAGTCGCTCTTGGTATAGACTGGGCGCTTCACAGCTTACATCCCGATCTTTACAGCTTTGAAGATTTGATGATAAATGTGGACGAGTTCTTTACTATCGTTTATGATAAGACTTTCACGGCAGAACAATTGGGAATCGAGTAAATTAATAGTTTGAAAACAAGCAGGTCTCCTTTACACAATAAGCATAGACAATGGCTGTGGCTCTTGTCTATGCTTTTGTTATTGGGGATTTTTATTTCGCTCAGTCTTGGAAGGTACAGCAACGACCCAATCAAAGTCCTGAATGTAATCCTTTCAAGATTGGGAATGAATGTTCCGGTGGATCCGACGATGGACAGCATCGTATTCAACGTCCGCCTGCCGCGCGTGCTGGCTTCCGTGATGATCGGCGCGATGTTGTCGCTCTCAGGTGCGGTCTACCAGAGCGTTTTCCGCAACCCCTTGGTTTCACCAGATTTGCTGGGTGTCTCTTCCGGGGCAGCCGTGGGTGCTTCAGCCGCGATACTGCTGGGGGCAGGCCTGGCCACGCGCCAGCTTTTTGCCTTTGCCGGCGGGATCCTGGCAGTGTTCATTACTTCGTTAGTGCCGCGCCTCCTGCGCAACCGTTCCAACATGATGCTGGTCCTTTCGGGCATTATCGTCGGCGGATTTCTCAGCTCGGTGCTTGCGATCATGAAATTTGTGGCGGAGGAACAAACCCAGTTGGCTTCGATTGTCTACTGGCAGTTGGGCAGCCTGGCATCCATCCTGGGGCATGAGTTGCTTGCGATTTTCCCCGTCTTCCTGGTTTGTTCCACTTTGCTGCTTTTACTATCCTGGCGGATCAATATCCTTTCGTTTGGCGATCTTGAAGCCCGCACGCTGGGAGTGAACCTGCGCCAGGTGCGCACCATAGTGATCATCTGCGCCAGCCTGCTTACCGCCAGCGCTGTGTCCGTCAGCGGCACAATTGGCTGGGTCGGTCTGGTTATCCCCCACCTCGGCCGCCTCGTGGGTAGCAGTGACAACACCCGTTCCATGCCTTTGACTCTTCTGATCGGAGCAATTTTCATGCTGCTGATCGATACGCTTGCCCGCACGATAACAAGCGTGGAAATTCCCCTCTCGATCCTCACCGGTTTTGTAGGCGCCCCACTCTACGCGCTGCTGCTCTACAAACAAAGGACCCGCCTGGAGTAAGCATGGACACTCTTCTGCAGGTAAAGGATCTTGGGTTTTCTTACGATGGCGGCCGCCAGATTTTCAAAGACATCAATTTTGAAGTTCTGCCGGGTGAAATTGTGTGTTTGCTTGGTCCTAACGGGATCGGAAAGACCACCTTGCTGAACTGCCTGGCAAGGCTGCGCGAGCCGCTGCAGGGCAATGTGCTGCTCAACGGTGCAGACATGGCCGATATGCCTCCGCGCAGCGTCGCGCGGGTCATTGGCTATGTGCCCCAGACTCTGCTTCCCTCATTTGACTACACTGTGCTTGAATACGTTGTCACCGGCAACGCTCCCTGGTTGAATACCTTCGAAAAACCCGGTCCAAAGCACTATCAACGCGCGGAAGCAGCCCTGGAGCAAATGGAAATAAGCCACCTGGCGCAAAAACCTTACACCCGCATCAGCACCGGTGAACTGCAGCAGGTTTCAATCGCGCGCGCCATCGCCCAACAGGCTCGCCTGATCCTGATGGATGAGCCCACAGCTCACCTCGACTACGGCAACCAGCTCAAAGTCCTTCGGCTTATCAAGGATCTGTCTGCCAAGGGCTATGCTGTCGTTCTCACCACCCACAATCCCGACCAGGTGCTGCTGCTGGACTCCAAAACAGCCGTGATCGACCATCATTCGATCTTCCACTTTGGTCCCTGGGAGGAAATTTTGACCGAGGAGCTGCTCAGTGACATGTATGGCGTACCTCTGCGCCTGATCAAGGTGGAGGGGATTAACCGTATGGTCAGTGTAGCCCCCGGTCTGTAGGAGAAATCATGCTCATCGAAAAAGTGTTTCAAGCCGCCGAACCTCTCTTGAAAGATCGCGTCGTTAGCGACGCCGTATTGGGTCTTTCCCTTACGGCCGTCGAGTTGGATGAAAGGGATATCGGTCTTTCCTATGTTCTGCGAGAACGCCTGCCATCTGGTTGTTCCATATTTGGTTTCGCTCAGCATATCATTGGTCAGCCCGCACTCGATGTTGCCCGGCTGGTGCTGGAGGGCAGAGATGACGCCCAGCGCGGAGTGGGAATGGCGGTCATCACTGCTGCCACGCGCGCCTTAAACCTGCCAGACGAACCAACCACCCCGACCCCATTTGGCTTGCAGGTTCGCGCAGCAGATAAGGTCGGCATGATTGGATATATTCCTCCCGTTGTCGAACAGCTGACCAGGCTGAAAGCACAAGTGACTATTTTTGACAAGGGGCTGACCGTCAGTGGCGGGGATGGCGCGGCACGGGTAGTGGCAATGTCACAGCAGCCTGAGATCCTGCCGCAGTGCGATCTGATGATCATCACGGGCACCACGCTGATCAACGGCAGCCTTGATCATCTGCTCGAGCTCTGCCAGAACGCCCGTGAAATCGTGCTGGTGGGCTCGTCCACACCCATGGTTGCCGAAGCTTTCAGGGGCAGCGGAGTCACAGCGCTGGCAGGTTCCTGGTGGGATGCGGCGTTTAAAGCTCAATTGTTCAAGATATTGTCGCTGTCTGGTGGAATCAGCCATCTTAAGAAGATGATGATCAAGAAATTAGTCAGGGTGGAGGATTAATGACTGAGATACCCCAGACCTCAGCAGACTACTACAAAAAAGCAATATCTTTCTGGAATTACCCCGAAGTTCCCTACGGACCTGCCTTGCGCGGGATGGTCCTGCCTACAGACGTTGTGGCAGATATTGGCTGCGGTATCGGCATCGTCAGCCGCTATCTCGCGGCGATCAGCCAAAAAGTGATAGCCATCGATAAGAATGAAAACGCCCTCAATGTTCTGAGCAAAGATCTGGATCGGATGGGTCCAAATAACATCGAAGTCGTGCACGCCCGCTGGCCTGAAGTACACACCGAAGACTGGGATGTGGCGGTCGCGTTTTATCATCACCGCTTCGGCTCAACCAGCGCGGAAATTGAGACCCTCCTGCGTAAGACGCGCCGCAGTGGGATCGTTGTCAACCAGGGCATTCGCCCCCGGGAAGGAATCATTGAAGATCTCGGGCGGGAGTTTGGCCTGAAAGAGCAGCCAGAATCATGTGTTGGAAGTTGTTATGTACGCGGCAGACTGGAACAAGCAGGATTTACAGTCACCTGCACCGAGATTTTTCACGATTTCGGACAGCCAGTCGACTCACAAGCAGAGGCTGTTGCCTACGCGATAAAACAGCTGCGCCTGGAAGAGGACCAACGCCAGCGGCTCAATGAAATTGTTCTGAATTACGTTGAATATGTTGATGGACAGATGGTGCTTCCCATCAAGCGTTATAACTGCATGCTGCAGTTCTATAAATAAAAGACTCCCCATCGAGGAGTCTTCTTTTCTGAGAAAAATTATCCCCCAAAAGTGTTTTCAAAATTCATGTCATTCTCAGCCGGATCATTGGATTCGTAATCCAGCGATTCCTCCAAGTCCTCAGCAGCCTTCGCCACTTTTTCTCCCAAATCTTCTACATGGGCGGGCACATCCTCTGTAAATAGATCCTGGATGGATTTTCCTGTCCGTTTGGCGTAATCTTTCAGGTCCTTGATAGCCCGCTGAACGCGTTCTTCTTCCAGTTTTTCGCCCATATTTTGGGTGGTGCGCTTGATGCCCTCACCCGCATCACTCAGCGCGTCCCTGACGCTTTCAGCAGCTTTGCCGAAGGATTCTTTATCGATGTATTCACTGACAGTCTTGCTCAAGCGCTTGATGTCTTCGCCGAAACCCTCCAGAATCGCCAGGATCTCTGCTCCAAACCTGGAGCTTGCGTCGGATTCGGTTTTTGCTGTCTCATCGGCTTGGGTTGGACCGGAGTATTCTTTATAGTCGCCCTCAGGATCAGGGTCGAAAGATGCTGGATTGTCGTTAGGATCATAGTTAGGGTCACTCATTGGAGTCTCCTTTCAAACAGGGTGATCAACAATAATTTTACCTGCCAAACCCCAATCTTACGAATCGAATCTACAGCCAACCCAAGAGCTGATCGACCAAGGCAAATTGCTTGAAAAAACGTGCCTTTCTGTTCTAAAATTTGCGTTATGTGTTAAGATTATTTCATCCTTTCCCAACTTAACTTTAGAATGGAGTCACATATGCAATCAAAATCGATCAAGACTTTATCTGCAATCCTGATAGTCCTTGTGCTATCAACGCTATCCTGTGAATTCTCGTTTGACCTGGGGGGTAAGAAGGACGACACAGCCACCCCGGAGATCCAGCAGGTTACCTCCGCGCCGGTTGAGCAAGCTGTTCAGCCCACCCAGGAGCCTGCTGAACCTGCCGTTGTTCCTCCTACTTCCATTCCTCCCACAGAGGCTCCCGCTGCTGCCGAGCCGACTCAGCCGCCAGTTCCTACCGATGAGCCTGTTGCAGAGTCGCAGCCTTATTACACTGAAGAGTTCGATTATGTCCCGGAAAACTGGTACTATGATGTTTTGGTTGGTAACGAAAATAAGGCGGATATATCAGTTGCTGACGGCAAGCTGATTTTCACTATTGAAGATTATGACACTTATGCTTATGTGTTTTATGAGGATTACAGCTACACAGACGTCTACATCGAAGCTTCTGCAACCAACAGAGGCAACAATGACAATATGGTGACGCTTGTCTGCCGTTACTCTGATGCCGGCTTTTATGAAGTCAACATCACCAATGGCGGCCTTTACGACATCTATGCCTATGTTGAGACCATGGATATTGGCTACGTACGGCTTTACAATGGTGGCTCCAGAAATATCAACATGGGTTTGAAAAGCAACACATTTGCGATGACCTGTGAGGGTAACGAAATCTCGCTCTACGTCAATGGCGTTCTGGAACGTACAATCGAAGATAACAAGTACAATATGCCAGAGGGTTTGATCGGTGTGGGCGTTTCCTCCTTTGATGCGCTTCCAGTTATTGTCGATTTCGAATATGTATCCATCGATGTACCCTAAAACCTGAATTAGCCTGATATTCGTGTAACTAAAAGGAGACCTGATCATGGTCTCCTTCTCTTTGTCTAATGATTTTCTTTGTCTAACCTGAGTTTCCCTTTTTAGTGTCCTGACAGGCTGTCACTGCAAGCTCTAATTTGTCATTGCGAGGAACGAAGCAATCTAAACTCTCAACCTCATGGACCGTAATTGGTTTACAACCACACCGATACCAATTTTGCTTCGCGATTAGCAAACGTGATTTTGCCTCCTCCGAAGATTAAGTCTATGAAGAGTTTAGA
>DDWY01000041.1:21345-47121 GCA_002347705.1 Anaerolineaceae bacterium UBA2274
AGATCGTTTTTTGTTGTAGCAACAGTTCTATTTCTTTATAAAAACACCTACTCCTTTTCTGTCAAAGCGACAGCTTGCCTACAGAGTATGATCTTGAATTTGATCTTAGTGTCCTTAAGCACAGCTTTGTCCTCGTTGAAATCATTATTTTTCGTCAAAATGGGAAACTCGGGGGAGACCTGATCGTGGTCTCCTTCTCTTTGTCTAATGATTTTCTTTGTCTAATGATTTGCGCGGCTTACTTGACGCTCACCCGCCAATCATCATTTTCCATGCTGAGCTCAACTGACAATTGTTCTCTACCGTCACTCAGGCTGAAAACAACCTTTTGCTTTTCAAGCTCCAGTGTGTGCCAGCGGGCTTGACTCAACCAGGAATTCTGCCGCCGGAAAGCCGCCATTTCCTGGATCACCTTTGCGCTGTTGCGTTCTTTCTGCCCTTCCCAGTTCATTGGCAGGCGGGCTTCGTCAAAACCCAGCGCGTTGTTGGCATGGATCGATTGCCGCTGTGAGAGTTCCCGCTCACTGCCGTAGTATACAATCGGCGGTCCTGGCATCAGGTAAAGCAGCTTCAGCGCAGCTTCCTGGGCAGAAACGGAACCCTGCGCGGTGAAGAAAAAGCGGTTCATATCATGATTGTCGATGAAAGCAGGGCGCGAGAACTCGCGCGGGTAGGCCGCCCAATAATTTTCAAGATATCCGGCCAGGTGGCTCAAAGACCAGTTCCCGGTGGCAAAGGTCTCACGCAGTGCCTGGCAGGTCAGGAAGTCGAGCGTACCGTGCATGCTTCCGGCGAAAGTGATCTGCTCATCTGCCGTACCGACAACTTCGCCAAAAGTCCAGCAGTCTGGGTTGACCTCATGGCAGGCTCGCTGGAAGTCCACCCAAAATTCCCGCGCAGGTCCATTGGCAAAATCCAGGCGGTAGCCATCTGCCCCAAACTGCAGCCAGTAACGCGCAAGCTCCAGCAGGTGCGTCCGCGCGGGGCTGCCCGGCTCAAGGTTGAGGCAGGGCATCTCAGGGACGTCATAAAAGCTCTCATACTCCGGGAAGGTTTTCCATTTGAACCAGGCTTTCGCATTTTCCTCACCTGCCAGGGCTGCCTGAAAACGCGCGTGCTGGTTGGAACAGTGGTTGGCGACAAAATCCAGCATAACACGCAGCCCCTTTGCGTGTGCTGTATCCAGCAGTTCGCGCAAGTCAGCTTCAGTGCCCATGCGCGGCTCAATGCTGAAATAGTCGCTGATATCATACCCATGATGGCTCGGGCTGCGGAAGATGGGCGAGAGCCAGATGGTGTTGAAACCCAGATCCTTGAGAGTGTCCAGCTTTTCAATCACTCCGGGCAGAGTTCCCCCAAACGGCTTGGTCAGGTCTGTTGTTTGCAGCCACTTTGCGCCTTCACCCGGGTTGAAGCGGTCCACAAATACCTGGTAGATCACCGCTTTTTCTGACCAGGCTGGCGGCTGGTTGTGGCTGGTGAGCCTCACTCTGAAAGTTGTTGCTCCAGCAACATCTGCCGCTTGGTTATCTGCAAAGCAAAGCGCTCCACCCGGCAGATTGGCATACACCTGGTAGAGCAGTTCAACACCTTCCGCCATTGGTGGAAAGTGCAGACGCCAGTCTCGCAGCCAACCCCAGGTCAGTGTATCCCAGTGCCATTCCGCAGCTTCAAAACTTGTTTCCTGCCAGCTTTCTCCATTATTCAGGCTGTAACGCAGGGTCACTTGCTGAACTGGCAGATCGGAACTGCTGCATGCCGTCAACCTGAAGGGCTCGTCCGGTTTGGGCAGCCAGGGAGATACCCGGTAAGCATGATGCAGCCCCCGGTTATGGGTGATGTGATACAGGGAGCCTTTCGCAGGCTGATCAAGATCTCCGAAAAGATGGTCTGGATAAGGATGTGGTGCCAAAGTTCACCTCGCCGCGATATGTTAAAAAATTCTACGCTAATTGGGAGAATAATGATAGTCAGCAAAAAAAATCTGTTTCCCCGCTTCTCTATCCATCCTGTATAATTGTTCTGCGCGGAGGCTGCCATGAGCGAAAGCGAAAACGGGATTACCCCAAAAATCACGATTAAGAAGAATGGACCTTATAAGGTGGTGGGCAAAGTTCCTTTCATCAAACTCACACAGGTGTGTTCCGAGTTTGGTGAGCCGCTCGAATGGGAATTCCTGGGCGACCAAACTCCCGAGGGTGACTCGTACCTCCTTTGCCGCTGTGGCAAGTCTGCCACTTACCCATTCTGCGATGGCAGCCATAAAGAGGGCTTCGACGGAACAGAGACTGCCCGCACCGACCGCGCTTCGCTGCGTGTTTTCACCTATCGCGGGCCAGGTCTCACGGTAAAAAAGGATTCTTCTCTGTGTATGCAGTCGGGCTTCTGCGTTTTGCGCGACACATCCGTTTCAGAACTTACTTATGGCTCCATTGATCCTGCCAAACGCGACCGTGCCATCAAAATGGTGCACGACTGCCCTTCAAATTCGCTTACCTGCCGCCTGCCGCAAGACCCCGAACATGATCTTGAACCCAATCTTCCGATGCAGATCGCTGAGACAATTGAAATCACCTCCTACGGTCCGATCCGGGCACCCCTGTTTGTTATGGGTTATCTGCCGATCGAGCGCTCGGACGGTGTGCCCTTCCTGCCCCTCAACCGCGTCTCCCTCTGCACATGCGGTCAGTCGCGCAACAAACCCCTCTGCGATGGCACCCACCGCCTTACTCAGGAAGCTGCTCTGCGCCGTCAGGTGCGCCAAAACAAACCGTAGTCATGGGCTACCTCGAGAATGTCCGCCGCAAACGCACCTATGCTATCTTCGCCTACTGGATTGACGAGACTTTTATGTTCAACTCCATGGAGGATTTCAAAGCCTATCAGTTCCTGATCCGTGAACCTGATAAAGCCAACTGGAGTCTCTCGCTGCTGGCTTTTACGGATCCAGCTCAAGTCTTGAACCCGATGCAAGCTGCGGCAGTGGCCAACCATAAGATGATCTTTGAAAAACGTGGAAAAAATAAGACCCCGGAATTGATCCAATCCTACGTTATCGGGCTTATTCAGGATTATTTAATGCGCGGTCCTCACCGCGATCATTTTCTGCGAGCATCCTCGCTTAGCCTGCGGTTTGCAGACCAAGCCCCTCTTGCACTAACAGTCAGAAGTTAAAAAAACGACATCTTCCATAAGAACTTTCTTAACTTCCTGAGAAGGCTTAGACTCAATCTTGATGATTGCTTAATAATCAGCGATACTAACTTACAACATTATATGGAGATGAAATATGAGCAAGAAAATCGCAATCGTTAGCGGAAGCATCCGCAAAGAAGGCTACAGCACGCAACTCGCAAAAGCCGTGCAGCCGCTTTTCCCTGAAGGCTACGAGACAGAAATTGTAGAAATTGGTCATTTACCGCTTTACAACCAGGATTTTGATGCCGAAACGCAGCCTGAGTCCTACACTGCCTTTCGGAAGAAAATGGGCGAGAAAGATGCTGTGCTTTTCATTACTCCAGAGCACAACCGCACCATACCCGCAGCTTTGAAAAATGCGCTGGATGTCGGCTCGCGCCCATACGGACAGTCTGTCTGGGATGGCAAGCCTGCCGCGATTATCAGTAACTCCCCTGGTCTGCTGGGCGCGTTTGGCGCGAACCATCATTTGCGCCAGGTGTTGACATTTTTGAATATGCCCATCCTGCAGCAACCTGAAGCTTACCTTTCAAGAATTAACGAATTACTCGATGGTGATGGGGGCTTTAAATCTGAAAACACTCTAAAGTTTGCACAATCCTTCGTGGACGCATTCCTTGAGCATATAGACCGTTATTGAGTTGATCGATTAAGTGCCGGGTTGGAAAACGCATCCGGTCTTAAAGGTAGGCCGGATTGCGTATTTCAATCCGGCTCTTTAAATATCATCCGGGCTGCGTTTTTCAACTCAGCGTTCGTCTTAAGATAAAATCAAAGTCGTGAATCACGAGATTGTTTTCGACAAGCAGCAGGCTCAACAGGTGATCAGCTTTTTTTGGAAGCAGGCGATTCTATAAGCGCAGGATTTACCAAAGCGCTGGCAAAAACATTAAGAGCTTACG
This sequence comes from Anaerolineaceae bacterium UBA2274, assembly GCA_002347705.1. GTDB lineage: Bacteria > Chloroflexota > Anaerolineae > Anaerolineales > Anaerolineaceae > Mesolinea. Next base: position 25,446 of record DDWY01000041.1, read on the forward strand.
CAACCTGGCAAGGGCTATACAGCATCGTGATCGACTGGGCGGATTCTGAAGCACTGCGCCTGGGGTTAACGGCTCGCCTGGCGGATGGGCAAACACCCAGCTCAAAATGAAGCCTTATTCAAGACAAACGGGCTTATAGGACTCGTGATATCATCTTGGCATGCAGCAAAAGAACCCTTTCCTGCCTGAAGATCCCAATCAGCCGGCAGAAATAAGCACTGAGAAAACAGTCCAAACCGACCCGAATGCAGCGCAAAGCCTTTGGGAGCGGATTCGGCATTTGGGGCTTGAACCCGCCGTTATGCGCAGTCTGACTCTGGTTGCCACGGCAGCAATGATGGCGCTGGTTGTGTGGGTGATGAGCCGATATTACGTCAGCGTGGAAGGTCAAAGAGCCGCGGATGTAAAGGCTGTTTCTGAAACGCAGCCATTGCCATCGAATTCAGAAATGATTTTCGCCCAGGTCGCGAAACCAACACTGGAAAGCAACGCAATTCGGCGTGATGTGAACCTGGATACTGTGCTGCCGATGCGTGCCCGCACAGAAATTGTCAATTACATCGTGCAGGCAGGTGACAATCTTTTTTCGATCGCGGAGCGCTTTAATCTCAAGCCAGAAACTGTCCTCTGGAGCAATCGCTACGTCCTGGGAGACGATCCACATTTTATTTATCCCGGTCAGGAATTGCTTATCTCGCCGGTGGATGGAACATTGCACCGCTGGAGTGCTGGCGAGGGTTTGAATGGCGTGGCGGAGTTTTACAAGGTCACACCCGATGAGATTATTAATTTCCGGGGCAACCACCTGACGGCTGCCAGCCTGGGTGATTATGCCTCTCCGAATATCACCCCCGGTACCATGCTGGTGATACCAGGTGGAAAGGGCGAATTTACCGACTGGCGTACTCCGAGGATCACCCGCGAAGAGCCGGCAACCGCTGTCAACGTGGGACCCGGAGCCTGTACTGAAAGCTATGACGGCGTGGTTGGAACCCTGACCTTTCGCTGGCCTGTGGAAAACCACACTCTCTCCGGCTACGACTATGCCCCATCGGCGAATCATTTTGGTATTGACCTTGGTGGGGAGATGGGGGATCCCGTCAGAACGGTCGATAACGGCGTTGTTGTGTATGCGGGCTGGAATGATTGGGGCTATGGGAATATGGTCGTCGTGGATCATGGCTTTGGCTGGCAATCGCTTTATGCCCACCTGGCAACAGTAGATGTGATCTGCGGGCAGGAAGTTTATGCCGGGGACCTGCTTGGCGGCATGGGAGACACTGGCGCTGCCGACGGCGTGCACCTGCATTTTGAGCTGCGCAGCGACGAATACGGACGCGTAAACCCATGGGATTTTTTGCAATGAGAATTCGGAGCTTGCACTTGCTGCTAATATCTCTGCTTGCGATTTCAGCTTGTGGGGTAAACGGAATGTCGCCCAGCCCCAGCCCCTCAATACCGCCAGCAACGCAAACTCCCAGCCGCACACCAACAGCATCCGCAACCCCCACCCGCACAAATACGCCCATCCCCAGCGCGACCCCTGTTCCCCCAACCGCAACACTCACCCTCCAACAACAGCGTGAAGCCAGGCTTTTTGAAGCCAGTTTGCACTACCTGGCGGAAACGGCGGAAGAAGCGGATTTAGTAGCGCGTGAAATCGATTTTGCCTCAGGACCACATGAATCAGCCGATAATGCCTGCGGTCCGCTGACGGTTGCAATTTTGCGGGATGGCGGTTATTTACCTGAGGATGCCAACCCCCACGAGATGTGGCTGCTTTGCCCTCGTGAGGATATTCCAGAGTGCCACGGTCTTGACATTCTGGATAAATATTTCTTCCCGCGTTCAGACTACGACTACGTTTTCGTAAATGAAAGCGTCGGCAGCTATGATTGGGCGAAAAATCCGCTCCAACCAGGAGACTGGCTCTACCTGTTTGTCCGCAAAGGAATTTCCAAATATGACGGTTTCGACCATATGCTGGTGGTGACCAGGGTGGACGACCGCGGCAGGGCTTACAGCGTGACCAACATCAACAAGGGGGAAGGTTTTATAATCCAGGAGGAACTGCTCTACGACCCGCGGCGCGCTGGTGTGGGGTTGTTCTCAGAGCTGACCAACGACCAGCTGCGGAAAGAGCTCGGCATGACCGGTACCGCAGGCTTCCTTTTAATCCGGGCTAAAGCAATCTCACTTCCCTGATTCCACAATCATTGTTCTAGTTCAACAAAACTATTATGTTTTGAATATAATTGTGAAATAAAATAAAATTAATAGACAATGAAGAGGATAATTATGGAAGAAAAAGATCTTAGCCTTCGCATCTGGGACCTGCTGCGGGATGCCTCAGTCAATACTGAATTCATGATGACCGAGTTCAGTTCCCAAAACAAGCTATCCCGCCTGCAAGGTCGAGCCTTGCTGCAAATCTTTATCCAGGAGAATGTCAGATTAAGTGACCTGGCAGAGATATTGGGAATGAATCCGGGCAATCTCAGCCGCGTCTGCCAATCCCTGGAACAGGACTCCCTGCTGCAGCGTGAGCGTAATATGGAAGATCGCCGCGAATGGAACATCTCTCTGACCGATGAGGGTCACAAGGTTATCCGGGGGATTGTGGACAGTATCAAAGCCTCGTTCAAAAACTTTTTGCAGGAACATTCTGAAGAAGAATTGGAGCAGTTGGTCAGGTTGTGGACTGACTATAACCAATATTTCAACCGGACCCGGCTGGGATATCGTGCCGCAAAGGAATAAGCGGGCTTTTACCGCTGACCTTGAGGGCAGAACCCTCATAAATCAAAGCACAAAAAAACCCACATCACAAAGTGGGGTTTTTGTTTATTATGTCCTGCTCCGCATACCGCGAGCGTGCTACAATTAAAACATGGACCACGCAGAGCTGACTGACCCACGCCCTTCGCCCATCGCCGGAAGCTGGTACCCCGGTAAACCGGAGGTATTGCGCAGGATGATCGAAGGCTTCCTGGAAGAAGCTGTGTTGCCCCGGTTTGAGGGGCAGCCGCTGGGTTTAATCGTGCCCCATGCCGGGTACATCTATTCTGGTCTGACTGCCGCGCATGCCTTCAAAGCTCTTCAAGGCAGGCAATTTGCGCGCGTGATCATCCTCTCTCCTTCCCACCAGCCATACCGTCAGCCTCTGTTGACCACAGCCCATGACTCCTACGCGACCCCGCTTGGGCTTGTGCCAGTGGACCGTAAAGCGCTCGGCAGGCTTAACTCGCTGTTAAAAGAAGAAGAGGGACCCGAGTTGGTTTCGATTCGGAGAGACCAGGAACACTCCCTGGAAATTGAGTTACCGTTTCTACAGATAACCCTGCCTGCAGGTTTTGGGCTTGTTCCGCTGATGATGGTGGACCAGTCTCCATCATTGGTGCGCCTCTTACCAGCCGCCCTGGTCAAGCTGATCCGGAGCTTCCCTCAGGAAGAACGTACCTTGCTAGTAGCATCAAGTGACTTATCCCATTTTTATTCCGAAAGGGTAGCCAACCGCCTGGACGGCAATCTTGCCCAGGCTGTGCAGGAATTCGACCTTGATACGTTTTATCAACACAAAAAACGTGGTGAAATGGAAGCCTGTGGTCTTGCCCCAATGGCAACCGTACTGCAAACCTTGCGTCTGCTGGGGGCAGACCAGGTTACCATCGCCGATTATCGCACTTCTGCTGCTGTAACAGGAGATCGAAGCAGCGTGGTGGGGTACCTTTCAGCGGTAATTTCCACCGGAAAGGCAGCGGAACATGATTAAACGTCATCTCAGAGTCCTGGCAGGCTTGTTGGTTCTTATCCTGGTTGCGCTCAACCTGGGCGCATGCCAAAAACCCCTGCAGGGCAGGCCTACGGCACTTCCTACCACTCTGCCAACTGCCAGCATCACGCCCACTCCTTCGCAAACGCCAACCCAATTGCCCACGGTGACGATGACCCCCACTGCCACCGCAACCGCAACCTCAACGCTCGTCCCGACCGCCACAAACACTGCCACGCCCACGCCCATCCCCACCCGACTGGCGACGCTTTTCCCCCTGACTGCCGGCGGGCAGCAAACAGTGGACTACGGCTATCACTACCTCACCCGCCGGGACAACCGCGAGGATGGCAGCCTGCGCAATCTCAGCGCCATGGTTAGCTTTCAACTCATGGATCGCGGCATCCACAGTGAGACTGTCAGGATTCTTGGGAAGGACGTCACTGTTTACTACCTGCGGGTACGACACGTTTTTGACCAAACCAACCTGGAAGTCAAACTGGTGCTGACCGGCTTGTACGGGCAGAATGTTGCGATAGCAGGCATGCCGGCGGACGGATCCTCCTATATCAGCCTGCGAACCCAAAAATCGGACCAACCATTTGAACCCTGGAAATTACACCAGGACTGGAGCCTGCCGCTGGACCAACGCGCGCCGCTCTTTGAAACCATACGTTTGCCGGATTTTGAGACAACACTGCGCAACCTGCCCGACCAGGTAATCGTATTAGCAGACCATCCCATCATCCTGGACCCGGATGGCTGGACGCAAATTTACATTGACATGGACCGGGTAAGCGCTTCCGCAGCCCGATTCAGCCCCTTCTTCAGCTTCAACGAGTTTGACCAGATGACCGGTCAGAGCACCCAGGCGAACGTCTGGATGGATTATCTGATCAACAACACGGATATCCCCAATAATCAGTACACCCGGATGTACTTCGCCGCTGATTTCCTGGTTATCATCACCCCCTGATGGCAGGCAGCGTGTGAAACCCTTTGCCGATGTAAGCATCAATTTAGCCCAGATTGACAAAAGCTACCACTACCTGGTCCCCGAAGAGATTGGCAACGCCCTTCAACCTGGCTGCCTGGTAGCAGTGCCCTTTGGTAAACAGGTTGTTCAGGGCGTGGTGCTGAATTTGTTGGACGAAAGTGATGTGGAAGGACTGTTGCCGATCCAGGCAGTGTTATCAGAAGATACAGTCCTGGCAGAGACGCAATTGAGCCTGGCAAAGTGGATGGCGAAGGCCTGGTACGCGCCGTTGGGGGCCTGCATTAACCTGATGATCCCGGTTGGCTTATCACGCCGGGCGGATATCATCGTAATGCTCACAGCGCAGGACGGATACGATGAAAGCGCATTCAAGCCTGTGCAAAAACGGCTCTTGAAGCTGCTGAAAGATCGCGGACCCTTGCGCGGCAGGCAGCTGGACCGTGCTTTTGGTGAGATAGAGTGGCGCGGCAGTTTGGAGAAATTACGGTCAGCAGGGCTTGTGCGTACAGGCAATGTTTTGCCGCCGCCTGGCATAGCCCCAAAAACGCTACGTACCGCAGCCCTTTCCTTGCCTCCTGCTGCCATTCAAGCTCTCACGCTTGAGCAGCTCGGGAAAACTGATACAACCCAGCAGCGCCGCAAAAAAGTGCTGGATCTGCTGGCACAGGAAGCTTTCCCCATTGATTTCTCGTGGATCTATGCCGAAACCGGCGCTAATTATGCTGATTTGAAGGTCCTCGCTGAAGCAGGCTTTTTGCACTTCAACGAGACCGAAGTCTGGCGCGACCCTTTGGAAGAAATCCGGGTCAAGCCAGACATTATCCCAACCCTCACTACGGACCAGCAAAAAGTTTGGCAGCAAATCCAGCTGGGGCTGGGGCAGGTTGACCAGAAGCCTACCCTGCTCCACGGCGTAACCGGCTCCGGCAAGACTGAGATTTACCTGAGGGCAGCTGCGGAAATGCTGGCGCAGGGACGGCAGGTGCTGATGCTGGTGCCGGAGATCGCCATGACTCCCCAAACCGTGCGGCGTTTTATGGCGCGTTTTCCCAACCAGGTCGGTCTCTACCACTCCAAGCTCTCAGACGGTGAACGCTACGACACCTGGCGCAGAGCTCGCAGCGGAGACCTGAAGCTGATTGTCGGTTCGCGCAGCGCGCTATTTGTGCCCCTGCCGAATTTGGGGTTGATCGCGATTGATGAATGTGATCATGACTCTTATGATGAAACCGAGCGCGAGGCGTTCTATCATGCTGTGGAGACTGCTGAAGCCCTGGCAAAGATGAGCGGCGCAAATTTGATCCTCGGCAGCGCCACCCCCCGCATAACCCAATATTTCGACGCGCGCCGTGGAGAAATAAACCTGCTGAGCCTGCCGAACCGCATTCTGGCACACCGCGGTGAAACCGCGCAGCCAGGCAAGGCGGATGAACTGCTCACGCTGGAGCTGCCAAAAGTGAACGTGGTGGACATGCGCGCGGAGCTTAGAGCCGGCAACAGCAGCGTACTCTCCAAGACGCTACGTGACAAGCTCGCCCTGACACTTCAGGCTGGTCAGCAGGCAATCTTGTTCCTGAACCGGCGCGGGAAGGCAACCTACGTCTTTTGTCGTCAGTGCGGCTACACGCTGCGCTGCCCCCGGGACGATCAACCCCTGGTCTATCACGGCGCTCGGCAGGGTTTGATCTGCCATTTGTGCGGTTACACCCGCCAGATGCCCAAAAAATGCCCGCAGTGCGGCAGCACCCAGATTCGTCAATTGGGATTGGGAACCGAACGCCTTGAAGAAGTGGTACAAAAAGAATTCCCTGAAGCGCGTCTTCTGCGTTGGGATGCCGACACAACACGCCACAAAGGCGAGCACGAGCTCATCCTTTCGCATTTCAGCGCCCACCGGGCAGACGTCCTGATCGGCACGCAAATGCTTGCCAAGGGGCTGGACCTGCCCTTGGTGACCCTGGTGGGGATTGTGCTGGCGGAAGTCGGTCTGAATCTGCCGGATTATCGCGCCGCCGAGCGCAGCTTCCAGGTGCTCACACAGGTTGCCGGCCGGGCTGGCAGGAGCCCATTGGGCGGGCAAGTGGTTCTGCAAACCTACCAGCCTGAGAATTACGTCATCCAGGCCGCATCCCGGCATGATTTTGAGGGTTTTTACAAGCAGGAACTTGAACTGCGCAAAGCTCTGAACTATCCGCCTTACTCCCGTTTGATCCGGCTGGAATACCGCCACTCAGTGGAATCTAAGACAGAAAGCCAGGCGCAAATGATGGCAGACTTGTTGAGAGCTGAGATTTCTGCCCGGGAGATGCGGCAAACCAGCTTTATCGGTCCGGTACCGGCGTATTATCGCAAGGTCGCCGGGCAATTCCGCTGGCAGATCATCCTGCGCGGCCCGAATCCGCAGCCTTTGCTGGATGCCCTGCCCTTGCGCGACTGGCAGGTTCAGATTGAGCCTTCTGACCTGCTATAATTTGAATCTGAGCCTGTAAACAGGCATAAAAATAGCCTTCTTGGAGCCTCACTATGAACCAACGCCAGGAACTGATCAGTTGGGATGACGTCCATCGTCTGATCGACAACCTCATGCAGCAATTCGATCACCAATACAAGGTGCTCCTGATGATCACGCGCGGCGGCATTGTGCCGGGAGGATTCCTGGCAGAAGCCATGGATATCTGCAATATCTACACCGCCTCAGTCGATTTTTATGACCCCCTTGAAAGCGCCGGACAGCCCAAATCCCGCTACCTGGCTTGGCCAAAGTTTCTCCAGTTCCCGGACAACGCCGCTTTGAAAGATGAACGCGTCCTGATCGTGGATGATGTCTGGGGCTCCGGGCGGACCATTACCGCAGTCCGTAAACGCGTGGCGGCAGCCGGGGGTTTGCCATCCACCTGCGTCTTGCACTTCAATCCGTACCGAAACCTGTTCGATTCCAGCAGACCGGATTATTACGGCGCAACCACAGATGCCTGGATCATTTATCCCTGGGAAGTTGAACACGGTTTTCGCAACCGTTTGCTTCCAAACAAATCCTGAAACGGAGACTTCCATGAGTGAGACAACTGCCCAAAAACCCCTGCACTGGTATGATGCCATCACGATCAATATCTATTATTTTGCGCTGACACTGCGCAGTCAGACCCTGACGCCGCTGATCGTGCCGCTGCTGGTGCAGCAGTTCGTTGGGGATGAGACCAAAGGAACGAGTTATGGTAACCTGCGCCTGGTTTCGTTGATGGTAGCGCTGCTGGTGCAGGCGGTCGCGGGAATGCTCTCGGACCACAGCACTTCCCGCTGGGGCAGAAGGAGACCCTTCATTCTGGCCAGCACGATATTGGAAATCATTGCATTCCTCGGTGTGGGCTGGATTGCGGGCAGCCTGGATGGCATGGCTGGTTACCAGGCTCTCTTTGCAGTGATTGTCTTCTCGATGATCGCTTCCAACCTCGGGCATGGAGCCGCCCAAGGTCTGATCCCGGACCTGGTGCCGCCTTCTCAGCGAGGAAGATACTCAGGCATCAAAGCTTTCTTCGAATTGCCGCTGCCGTTGATTGTGGTTGCTTTTACCATTTCCAGGATGGTTTCCGCGGGCAACCTTTGGGGAGCCATTCTGGCGATGATCGCTGTGTTTATTGTGACTACTATTCTGACCATGATGGTGAGGGAAACGCCCCTAAAGCAGCCGGCAAAGCCAATGGACTGGAAGGGTATCCTGCGCCTGGTGGCAATGACCGGTTTATTCACAGTGGTGATCCTCCTGGTCGGGGCTGGAGTGCGCTGGCTGCTGCCGCACCTCCTGGCACTGAAAGGATCCTTGTCGCTGGTGCTTATCGGCGTGGTGGGTGTGGCAGGTATGCTGCTGGCTGTGGTGCTCGGGGTGATCGCCTCAGTGCAGATCAGCCTTGGCAAAGAAGCCAATAAGCGCCCAAGTTTTACCTGGTGGGTGGTTAACCGCCTGGCTTTTTTAGTTGGAGCCAACAACCTTGCCGGCTTTGTGCTGTATTTTATCCAGGAGCGTTTTCCCTCACTTCAAGGAAGCGCGGCAGCACAGCCAGCTTCCCTGCTGATGATGGTGGTAGGCGTGGCTATCCTGCTGATCTCGATTCCCTCTGGCTGGCTGACGGATAAATTTGGTGCCAAAAAGCTGCTTTTGGTCAGCGGACTGCTGGCTACCCTGGGGACGATTGTGGTAGTTTTATCCCGCAGCATCCCTGTGATGTATGTTGGGGGCATCATGATCGGGCTGGCAACGGGTATGTTCTTTTCCTCAAACTGGGCGCTCGGAACTTCGATCGTGCCCAAGGAAGAAGCCGGACGCTGGCTGGGGATCTCGAACCTGGCTGGTGCGGGAGCCGGCGCAGTGGGAGCCTACATCGGCGGACCGATTGGCGATGGATCCGGCTATGTGCTTTTGATGAGCCTCTACGGGTTCCTGTTCCTCTTCTCAACCCTGGCGTTGATCAAGATCAAGCCCGAAGCAGCCGTTTAGCATTCATGCCCGTCATCGCACGGAGCGAATGCGACGGGTCTCATTTGTAGGCCGGGTTCCATCCTTGAACCCGGCAGATAAGTTATCCTATTGTAGGGTCGACGGCGTGTGTCAAGATTGTGATTATTCACATTTTTTCACGGAGTCCTCGTAGGGTTGATGCCTGCATCAACCTTAGGGAACCACCCCACTACCCATCTGTCATCGCGAGGAGCGAACGCGACGTGACGATCTCAGCCATAGGTCATTAGTCGTAGGTCGGAATGAGCCGCTTTTGCTCACTCCGACTCAGCAAGCTCCCCCACCTGTCATCGCGAGGAGCGAATGCGACGTGGCGATCTCATTTGTAGGCCGGGTTCCGTCCTTGAACCCGGCAGATTGGACATCCTTTTGTAGAGACGACAGCTTGCCCTCGACCGCTGGCAAAGCCAATTTTTACGATTCGTCGATAGCCTTCCTCGACTGTTGAGATTGGGAACAGGCAGTGTAGGGTTGAGGCCTGCCTCAACCAGGATGGCGTGGTGGGTGGACCGCTCAGGAAAAGGCAGGCCTTTTCCCTACGAGGTGTGCTCATTCCGACATGGCAGGCGGAATGACACGGTGGGTAGGCTATTTAGAAATTAAAGTGGAATCAGGCTTTATGACGCCTACCCACCCTACAAGCGCAATAGATGACTTGCTTACTCACTCCACCACCTGTCATCGCGATGAGCGAACGCGACGTGGCGATGACACAGGTGGACCATATTACTCGTAGGTCGGAATGAGCCTTTTCTGCCAACTCCGATATGGCAGGCGGAATGAAACGGTGGGTAGGTTATTAAGAGATTAAAGTGGAATCAGGCGTTATGACGCCTACCCACCCTAGCGCAATAGATGACTTGCTTACTCACTCCACCACCTGTCATCGCGAGGAGCGAAGCGACGTGGCGATCTCAACAGTAATTCAAAACCAGACCCATTCGCTCATCCATCGTCTGCCATCATAAGCTCAGCGAAGAATCTATATACCTATGTCAAGATTCTTCGCAAAAGAGGCTCAGAATGACAGGAAATGCTGGCTTGAGACTCCAACGTGGCAGGCAGAATGAAACGGTGGGTAGGCTATTTAGAGATTAAAGTGGGATCAGGCTTTATGACGCCTACCCACCCTACAAGTGCAAAGTTCGCTAGCCCACCAACACTTCCGCTTGGGAACCCTCAGGGGTTTTGGTAACTTCAATCCGATCCGGGAAGAAGTCCTTGAGTTCTTCGATGTGCGTGATGATCAGGATCTTTCGAAAATCCGGGCGGATCAGGTTGATTGCTTCAACCAGGCGCTGGCGGCCTTGCGCGTCCTGGTTGCCAAAGCCCTCATCGATTACCAGCGTCTGCAGCTTGGCGCCTGCCCGTTTCGACAGCACGCGCGAAAGTGCCAGGCGGGTAGCAAAATTAATCCTGAAGGCTTCGCCCCCGCTGAAAGTTTCATAATCCCTTTCAGACCCACCATCACTTATTTTGATATCGAGTGTTTCGCGCTTGTCGCTGCGTTTGGCGTCTTTATATTCACGTTGGGTTGGGAAACTGATGCTCATGGTATGGTCCGAAAGCCGGCTGAGGATCTCATTAGCCTGGTCTTCCAGTTCAGGGATTGCCTGCTCGATCAACATGGCCGGCACCCCATCTTTGCCAAAGGCTTTTTGAACCTGCTCGAGGTCGCGGATTGTGCGGCGGGTTGTTTCAGCATCCTTCCTGATCGTGGCGAGGCTTTGTTTCTGCTGTTCGATCGTGGCAAGTTGCTGGCGGATCCCGCCAAGGCGCATCTGCACCCTGGAGACAGTTAATTTGGCGTTGGTAAGGGCAGCCTGAGTCTGGCTGATATCCGGCAAGCCCGCCTGGGCGGCGGCCAGTTCGGCGGCTTTGGAGTCATATTCAGCTTGCAGCTGCCCCTTTTCAACTGCGGCTGCCTCAATGTTCGCGGCCAGATCTGCCAGGCCTGCCTGCAGCTCTTCAACAGCGCTTTGAGCCGTCTGCAGGCGGTTATAGGCATCCACCGCGGGGCGTGCCGCTTCTTCCTCTGCCTTTAGCTGCTGGTGGGCACGGGCATCATAACCCAGTTCAGCCAGCCTTGCTTCCACTTCCCTAATCTTTACGCGCACATCCGGCAGAAAATCGTCCGCCTTGAGCAGACCCTCTGCCTTTGCAAGGTTGCGCGCGCCTTCCGCCTGCCAGCTTTGCTCATTTTTCCGGATTTCCTGCAGGCGCAAGTCCAGTTTGGCGATCTCGTTCTGGTATTGCACCAATTCAGACTTATTCTTTTCAAGATTGCGGCGCGCCTGGCGCAGAGCTTGCTCCTCCGCCTCAGCCTCTTCAAGCGCCTTCTTATTGGCGCGGAATTGATCCCCCAGGGAGGTGCCTTTAGCAGTCAGTTCAGCGCTGAGCTCAACGCGATGCTCCTGCGTCAGCGGCTGACCGCAAAAGGGGCAATTGGCGTCAGCAACCTGCGCTAACTGTTTAATGCGGTCGCTCAGGTCTTCCATGCGTGCCTTCAGCTCGCCATTTTCCAGTTGAAGGCTTTTCTTTTTGGTCTCCAGTGCTGTCAGCAAACTTTCCAGGTCAGCCGCGTTGCTAATTTCCTGGGTCAGGGTGGAAACCATCTGCCCAATATCCAGGCGCTGCTGCTCCAGGGCACGGGCGTCCACTGCTGCCTGGCGGATGCGGGCTTCTTCCTGCCGAAGGTGCTCAGTGGTGGTGCTGAGTCGCTGCTTTTCCACCTCAAGCTGTTGACGGAAGTCTTTGAGTTCACTTTCGATCGGGCGAAACTGCTCCGCCTGGGCTTCCGCCTGGCGCAGGCGCTCAAGCAGCTGATTATAGGCATCATAAGCGGCTTTAATTTCTTCAGCATGCGCAATCGTGTTCTGGTGCATTTGCAAGCGCCCCATTCGATCAGATTTCTGCTTTTCAAAGCCCTCAATACGATTCTCGGCGGCTGTCAGTTGACTGCCCAGTGCTCTGACTGTTTGCTGCTGTGCCTCCAGTTTTTCTTTTTGCGCCAATTGCTGCTGGTAGCGCGCGGTTTGCAGCTCCACTTCGGTTGAAGCCGCCTTCAATTCCTGCTCAGCGGCTTGATATTCTGCGCGTTTTAGTGCTTCCTGATCAATTTCTGCCTGGATCTCAGCCAATTTACGCTCCTGGACGTCCAGGTCAATTTTCGCTTCGCGGATACGGGTTTTAGTGAACTCCTGGTAGACCTCCCACTGGTCGAGCCCAAGGATGCTCGAGAGGATTTTCTTGCGGTCAGCCGGACGCTGGGTGGCAAAAGAATCAGCCTTGCCCTGCAAAAAGAATGCGGCATTCACAAAGGTCTCATAGTCCAGCCGCAAAGTGCTTTCAATCTTCGACTGGGTGGCCCGCAAGGTCGACTCAGTCAGAATTTTCCAGGTGCCCTGCTCTCCCCCGACAGGATTAAAAATCATGAAATCGAGCTGGCTGCCTTTGCCGCGCGTGATGCTGCGCAGAATTCGATAGATTTGGGACTCGTATTCAAAGTCCAGCTGCACTTCTGCCTTTTGCGAACCAGTGTTGATAATAGCCTCGTCACGCCGGCGGGCTTCCCCGTATAGAGCGTAAGTGATGGCATCCAGCAGGGAAGATTTCCCGGCACCATTCGGACCAGATATACATGCCAGGCTAAAGCCGGAAAAATCAATCTCAACTGGCTTGCGGTAGGAAGTGAATCCTGTGATGCGCAGTTTAATCGGTATCATCGTCACCAAACCCTAATAACTTGTTGTAATCCGCGGTGGTGGCAGGCTTTGGCTTCTCATCTTTGAGGAGTTCCTGCCAGAATTTTTCATCATAGCGCCGTGAGCGGATGGGAATAGGCATGGGCACCCCCCAGCCGAGCATCAGCACTTCCTCTTTGGGCTGAAGCTTTGCAAGCATGCCGCGCAGGGAGCTTCTGCCCGCCAGACCGCTGAGCACCGCGTTGATGTCATCCTCATCTCCAAGAGCTCCTGAAATGCGCGTGCCGAGCTGCGACATAACCTCGTCGTAAATCTGCGACGGACGCTGGTCGATGATCAGCAAGGTAACGTAATACTTGCGCATTTCGCGCGCGATGGTGCTGAAAATTGTTTGTGATGCCATCTCGCGGTTGAGCAGCTTGTGGGCTTCTTCCACCACCACTACCAACGGACGAGGCTCATTCTTTTTATCCTTGTGATACTGGCTGGTGGCAGCTTCCCAGGTGTCGCGGATTTTGCGTGTGATCAGATTGGTAACCAGCAAGTAGTCGAGCTCTGAGTCATAGCGACCAAAGGAAAGGATCACATGCCGCCCAGCCTGGAGAGTGTCGATAATCTCCGCCAGACCGTTGCTCGCGGGGCTGTCCACCAGGTAAGGTCGGTTCATCAGACGGTTGAGTTTGCTGCGCAGACTTTCTGCCGCCATCACATTCACACCCGCCTGATCTGCCCAGGCTTCCACACTGTCTGCCGCGGCATGGCGCTTGCCTTCCTCATCTTCTTCGGTGGCTTTTCCACGCATGCGCAGAAATTCCGTGAACCAGTCTTCCCCAAAGCTGGTCTGCAAAGCATCCAGTGTGGCAGCGGTGGTTTCTTTGAGGTTCAGGGTCTGGCTTAGCTGCAAGACATCTTCCGCGGTGATGTCTTTGTGCGCAATTTCAAGCTGGAAATCCGCGTTCATCGCCCCAAAATCCGTACCGGCACCCAAGCCCACCAACCTTACGCGTGCCTTGAACTTCTCCTTGAGTCCGATCACCGGCTGACCAGTATCGGAGGAGGTGCTTGAGGGGCCATATTCGTTATGCATATCAAAAATCAGGGCGGAGGCGTTGTTGGCATGGATCAAACCCGCCAGGATCATGCGCGCCAGAAAGGATTTACCCGAACCAGTCGTGCCAAAAATTCCCGATGATCGCTGGACGAGCTTCTCGAGGTTAAGGCAGACCGCATGCCCCTGTTCGCGCGTCTCGCCAACGCGGAAGATGGTCTTGCCGTCCTCCCTGCCAAATATCTGGGCAATATCTTCAGCATTGGCCAGCTTGACCGGCGCGTGGTGGTCGGGCACGGTTTTCACCGTGATGGGTTTGCTGATTTCAGGTCGGTTTTGCGCCCAGGCGGCGTATTCCAGGCTGGCTGGGTCCGGACCGCGGTCGAGCATCAGGGCGGGCATGACTGCCAGGTTGGTGTAGAGCGTGTTCTGGTTGAGGTACTGCCCCAGGCGCGGGTTGAAGCGCTCGCTGTTGAGCTGGCTGGCGTAATTAGGGTCGATAGCCGCCAGCTGAAGATCTGTCACCAAGCCATAAAAGCGCAGTGTGCCGCTATCCATCACCACAAAAGCCCCTTCCTGGACCGTTTGTGCCGGCACAGTCAGCTTCACCTGCAAGTTGGCTTCAAGTCCACCGCCGGTTACAAAGCCGATCGGCGGGTTGTCATTGCTGAAATCTGCTCGTGGTTCCATCATGCGTTACTCCAATTCTGATAGTGCATCCAACACCTGGGTCAGGCGCGGATAGTCATCTCTTAACAGGACAATCAATCTCTGGCAGGCTGCCTCGTACCACTCGGGGTTGCCCAGCGAATCCTGCACGCGGCGTGCCTGGCTGAGGTGCGCCACAAGCAGCTCTTCAATCGGCTGGTCCGCCAGGCGCAGGATGTGGCGCAGGTAGGAATACCCCTGGCTGGTGAAGCGCGCCACTTCGCTCGAATCGCACAGGAATAGTTGGTCCAGGCTGAGCGGCGGACGGGGCGGCAAGTGGTGGTGGATCTCGCCATCGTTCCGGTAGCCAATCGTAAGCACGTGGATCTCAACCGGCAAATTGCGGTTGTAGCGGTTGTCGGCAGTATATTCCCCTGGGATGCTCACCCCCGAAACAAGCTGCCGCACGAGCCCATCGTCGTTGATGCTGATGTTGGTGATCAGTCCGTAGACATCGGTCTGATCTTCGAGCGACGCTCTGACCAGTGAGCCAAACGCCGGGGTTTCCAATTCCCGGACGCGGCAGCCTGCCACAAACTGGCTGTTATCGGCGCGCAGGAGTTTGCCGATGGGGATCGAACGGGACGAATCGCTCATGAGAGTCCTTTCAGGTAATCTTTATTTGAACGTTGTTGGTGGACACGGAACTGAGGATCGAGCTGGCTCTGCAGGATCGCTTCAACCTCATCCGCTTCAATCCGCTTAACAATCGCCAGCTCATGGGAACGATGCAGCAGGTAGGGGTAAGGGTGAGAATCAAGCACCTGGGCTTCCTTGTAGATGACCGCGTGCAGCTTGTCCACCAGACCTGGTACTTCGCTGACCCACAGGGGGAATTCCACGCGCGTCAGACAAGGCTCATCTGCAACACCGCTGACATTCATGTAAAAGAATGCAACCGGCATGTTATTTGAGGGCTTCCTGGCGCTGCGAGTGATGGCTTCGAAGATCGCGGAGCGTTCCCCTGGCAGACGCAGGATTTCCTGCAAGATGAAGCGGTCGCTCAGGTTGAGTTCACGATTGTTGGATTCGGGCGGTAAGCCCTGGCGCTTGCACTGGAAGATGGCCAGCATGCGACTGAGCATGGCGGAACCGGGCTTATCAATGTAGCCAGCGGTCACCACACCCCGACGCCGCAGGTCCTGGTCGATTTCGAAAACCTCTTGCTGCACCTGTTGACCCCGGTCGCCCTGGATAGTTGAACGATAGAAGACGTCCAGCGGACCATCGGTAAGGGTGATGATTGGCTCGAGGTCTTCAGGCGAGACTGCCTGGCGGATCAATTTGCGTTCTGCCAGATCGCGCAGGAGCGCCACCTCATCCTCGCCAATCAGAGTACCCTCAGAGCTCAGGATCTGGTCCATGGCAAGCAATTCAGTTTCCACCCTTATCTCAGGTGCTTCGCCGCTGCCAATGTGCGCCTTGATCAGGCCGACGTTGACCACGCCAAACTGCAGGGCGCGATGACGGCTGGGAACAATCTGCGAGCCATCTGCTGCAATCAGGGTGTAGCTTTCGGGAGCTTGAGGCAGCGGGCGGTGGGTCAGGATCGGCTCGCTGGTCGGTTTTGCCAGGTAGAGATTGGTTAGTTGTTGTTCAGCCTCCTCAATCGCCTGGCGCAGCAGGTCAGGATCGGACGCGGCATCCGCGAGCAGGCCTTTCAACTTTTCAGACCGGACAGCCTGTTCGGCCTGCCAGGCAGCGTATTGTGCCGCGAATTGACCCTGGCTGTGTTCTAACTGAGCGTAATTTACCGGCATAATCTCCTTATGGGCAGTGCGTTTCCTTATTATATCCAAGCCGGGGAAGCAAATTGGAACAAAAGACCCCCATCCGACGTTTAAAGCACAGATTGTTAACCATATAGGAGAAAAAATGAACAAAAAAAACGTCTTCACATTTATTGCTCTGCTGTTAGTCGCCACCCTTGGCCTCTCAGCCTGTACTATGTTGCCAGTTCAGCCAGCTGACGCAACAAATACAACCCCTCAATCAGTGACTGCTCCACTTCGCACTTTGAGCGTGACTGGAACTGGTAAGGTAATGCTCGTGCCAGACCTAGCATACATCAATATTGGTGTTCGCAGTGAGGCAGCGGATGTTTCTTCCGCTCTTGCAGCCAACAACACCCAGGCAACCGCAATTTCTGATGCGATCAAAGCCATGGGAGTTGAGGATAAAGATTTGCAAACTGCGAACTTCAATGTCTATTCCATTCAGCAGTACGACCAGATGGGTCAACCCAGCTACGTCAGCTATTCAGTTGAGAACACTCTGTATGTCACGGTGCGCGATCTGACCAAACTGAGCCAGATCCTGGATGCCGCGCTGAGTGCTGGCGCCAACCAGATCTACGGCATCAACTTCGACATAGCCAACCGCCAGGCAGCCCTGGATCAGGCAAGAGACCTTGCCATCAAGGATGCCCAAACAAAAGCGCTGGTAACTGCAGGGACAGCTGGTGTGATATTGGGTCAAATTCAGACCATCAACGTTTCCAACACCTCTTACGTGCAGCCCTACTCCCCCTACGGCATGGGCGGTGGCGCGGCAGTGGATGCTTACTCATCCGTGCCCGTCTCAGCCGGACAGATCGTGGTCACCTTTGACGCCAATCTGATTTATGTAATCGAATAAGAACCCTTGCTTTTTGCTCCCAACAAAATGCGTAAAAACAACACCCCGGAAAGTAAATTTCCCGGGGTGTTTTTGGTATTAGGCACAAGTTTGCAAAAGTTTCTACAGGGGGCGTGATAAAATGAAGCATCCCTGATTGAAGTCCGAGAAGGGGCAGGAAGAATTCATACCATCCAGCAGGCAAAAGCCTGATAAAGAAGAGGAGACCCTATGAGCATTCATCCATTGGCTGGCAAACCCGCGCCGATCGAATCACTCACCAACATACCCCGTTTGATTTCGGCCTATTACACACAGCACCCCGAACCGGGCAATCCGGCCCAGGCGGTTGCTTTTGGCACCTCAGGCCACCGCGGCAGTTCGCTGAATGGAAGTTTCAACGATGACCACGTGGCTGCCATCAGCCAGGCGATTTACGAATATCGCCGGGGCGAGGGCATCAGCGGGCCGCTTTTCATGGGGATGGATAGTCACGGGCTTTCCGAACCGGCGCTCTATACCGCCATTGAGGTGTTTGCCGGCAACGCGATGGAGATCCATATTCATCAGAAGCACCAATACACCCCCACACCCGTCATCTCGCACGCCATCCTGACCTGGAATGCCAGCCACCAGGGCGTGCAGGCGGACGGTGTGGTCATTTCGCCTTCCCACAACCCACCTGAAGACGGCGGTTTCAAGTACAACCCGCCCAATGGCGGTCCGGCTGATACCGTCACCACCAAGTGGATCCAGAACCGGGCTAACGAGATTATTGCCAACGATATGTTGGATGTGCGCCGGATGCCGCTGAATAAGGCCATGGCAGCCGACACAACCAAACAAATCGACCTGCTGACACCCTACATCAAGGACCTCATCAACGTGGTGGATCTGAAGGCGATCGCCGACTCGGGCATTCATATCGGCGTCGATCCTCTGGGCGGTTCGGGCATTGCCTATTGGGAACCGATGGCGGAGATGTATGGCCTAAACCTGGACGTGGTCAACAAACGCGTTGACCCAACCTTCTCCTTTATGACCCTGGATCGGGACGGCAAGATCCGCATGGACTGCTCCTCTCCCTACGCGATGGCCAGCCTGGTTGCCATGAAAGATGATTTTGATATCTCCTTTGGCAACGATGTCGATTACGACCGGCATGGGATCGTCACCCCCAGCGTGGGGCTGATGAACCCCAATCACTACCTGAGCGTGGCGATCTGGTACCTCTTCCAAAACCGTCCTGGCTGGCCGGCTGAGGCCGCGGTTGGAAAAACGCTTGTTTCCAGTTCGATCATCGACAAAGTGGTCAAAAAAATTGGGCGTAAACTGTGCGAAGTGCCAGTGGGTTTCAAGTGGTTCGTGCCCGGACTGCTGGATGGCAGCATCGGATTCGGCGGGGAGGAAAGCGCCGGGGCTTCGTTCCTGCGCAAAAACGGACAGACCTGGACGACCGATAAGGATGGCATTATCCTCAACCTGCTCGCCGCGGAGATCCTGGCTGTGACCGGTAAGGACCCGGGTTTGCACTACCAGGCACTGGAGGCGGAACTGGGCGGAAGTTTCTATGCCCGCCAGGACGCGCCCGCGAACGCCAAACAGAAGGCGATTTTGAGCAACCTTTCGCCGGATCTGGTGAAAGCCGAGATGATGGCTGGCGATCCGATTTTGGATAAGCTCACCGCCGCAACCTGCAATCATGCACCCATTGGCGGTTTGAAGGTCGCTACTGAGAATGGCTGGTTCGCCGCCAGACCTTCGGGAACGGAAGATATTTACAAGATCTACGCTGAGAGCCTCAAGAGCGAGGAGCATTTGGCCCAGATCCAAAAGGAAGCCCGCGAGATCGTCGATGCCGCGTTGGGGCAATAAGTAGCATTTTTATTGGCTACCACAGGGGATTTCCCATCCGAGAACAACGACCGTAGGTCGGACGGAGTACCGGCGAAGCTGTGTAATGAGACCGCCCCAGACCCTTGCCCCACCATTCACCTTTTGCGGGCTCACTCCGACATACCTTTTTATTACCTTAACCGAATTGTTGGAGTGATAGACCCCGCGAACAGATACACGGGGCAGGCCTGCACACCATTCCGCCCTACATCAGACCGGGTAAAAATGGGGGGTTACCCCTACGGGGTCTTTCGTCGGCCGGACATTGTGCATTTTGGGTATTGCGAATTTCAATACATTTTTTGCCGGTGTAGGATTATTGGGTCTATTGGGTAGGGGCGACGCATGTGTCGCCTCTACATTGATTTCACATGTTTGCCCGGGTAACCACGGTGTGTAACCCTTACAATGGGTGTTCCTATGGTCGGGGTAATACATTTCTTGAGGCAATTGGTATTCAGGGTAGGGGCGACGCACGCGTCGCCTCTACGTTGATTTCACATTTCTGCATGGGTAAACACAGGGGGTCACCATCACATGGTTTTTCGCAGGCCGGATTCCGGTCCCGCCCTGGAAGCGCAGTGGAAAGGGTTGAACCCGGCATTGGCATTACTCCTCCAATTCTGTCATCGCGAGGAGCGAAGCGACGCGGAGATCTCATTCGTAGGCCGGGTTCCGTTCTTGAACGCGGCAGATTGGACATCCTTTTGTAGGGTCCTTGGCCTGTGTCAAGACAATGATGGTTTACATTTTGTTTAAGGGGATGGTTTATATTTTTTCAAGGAGCCCTCGTGGGGTTGATGCCTGCATCAACCATAGAAGCCCCCAACCGTAAAGCATGGAACAGGCAGGCCAGTTCCCTACAAGGCACATCCAAGATGTTATCCCCATGACAACAAGTTTTTCGACCAACGTTGCGGTCCTCTCCTGAAACATAAAAGCAGAAAGCGATGTGAACTCACATCGTTTTCTGAGCGCGAGTCAAGATTTGTCAAACTAATCTGTTGTCAAATCAAATCCCCACACTCCAGCCATGTTCCCGAACAATGCCTTTACTGCATAGTCAGACAACACAGTGAAAGCCTTTTCATCGTTAGCATATGGTGAACCATCTTTGATGCCATAACCCTGAAAGCCATCTTCCTGAAAACACTCCAGCTCTATACCGGGAAATTCGTCCTGCATCAATTTTTGAATATGTTCGATATTCAATACCTTACAATACTCACTCTCACCCGGAAAAGCAGTCATGCCTGTAATTCTCAACTGGACCGACCGTCTCAAGAAATCTTCTGGAACATTATTGAAGATCAATCGATCAATTCTGTAGGGTGTCTCTTGTAGAAATTCACTTGCACAATTACCTTCCTTGGACAATGGCTGCATGTCCATCTTGCAGGCTGTACCGTCAGGATAGTGGAACAAGCCCTCAACAAGGTCGAACCCTGCGTACGAATATGCTTGCGAATCAATTTCGAGGACTGCATTGTTTATTTTCCAATCTCGGGAATCTTTCAATTGCCAATAAACTTCTACTATTGCATCGTCTCCCGAAGAGGTCATATTCAGGACTTTCATGATTAACCCGTCATATTCAGCAATTTTGTCGTCGAACTGCACTATTTGATGTCCCTGCACCGGCTCAGAAACGTCCGGTTTGGCTTCCATCTGATTAGTTGGCGGCTGGGTTCCAAGGACTTCAGCTTTGGAGTTCCCCATAAAAAAGTTTAGAAGGAACGCCAACCCAACGATAACAATAGCCGAAATAATAATTGTCACAAGTCGTTGTTTTGTTGTTTTCATTTTTTCCTCAATTGGACTTAGTCATATAGATCCCGCAATTTGTGTAGACTGGTGCTGGAACTGGATTGCTGGCATTTGCCGTTCCACATGTGCGGCTGGAATCGTATGAGCTTCCCATAAACGTGTAAACGGATAATCCTGCGCCCAATTTCACCGAGCTCGAGATTGCAAAATCAGGTGTTTGTACTTGCCGATCCAAGGTTGCGCCAATGTAATAGCCACCAGCCGTCAACGTAGTTCTTGACCAGAACGCTTTACAATTTGTCTGATATCTTAATTCAGTGTACCCTACGTTTGTTGGCAAAAGAATGTATCTTGAACTTACTGTCGTCGGATTGACATCGCATCCCCAATAACCCGGCAGATAACCATTACATTCATTGCCTGTGCAATATGACAGCTTACGGGAATTCTCCATTGCCATTCCCGACAGAGTCTGGGAACTTAATGCAAAAATCAGGATAATCATTAGAACTAATACGACAATATTTGCCTTGGTTTTTTGTGGATTGACTGTAAACTTATGGTTCATGTTATACCTCCTGTTTAACAATTGAAACCGTTTCAAATGTCATTCTACCCCCCCCCAATCATATTGTCAAACGCGTCGGTAGCATCG
>DDWY01000078.1 GCA_002347705.1 Anaerolineaceae bacterium UBA2274
AGAGCTGGAGCTGGGAGCGGGCGTCAGTCTCGATGGAAACATAGCGCTCGATCAGGCTGCAGGGAAAGTCAGGGCATTCCGCGCAGGTCTGGCGCACGCGGTTGACAGCACACTTTCGCAAAGCGCAAGCCTGGCACATCTTGCTTTCGAGCCTTTGCTCGCTATGACAGCCGTGGCAAGTCATTTCTGATGGGGAATACCAGCTACTTTCGCTCGAATACTCTGCTGCCAGCCAGATCTGATGTGCCCGATCCTGTTTTTCGGTGGCCTGGTAGACGGGGCATTCCTCACAATTCATGCCGCAAAAGGACCAATGAGCCATTGCGCCTCCTTCCACTAAACGAACGGTACAGCATAAATCGCAGCATGAATCATGCCAGTTTGAGGTGAGTCAGGGACGACTTGGGGAAAAGGTCCCAGGAGTTGGGGATCATCGCAAGATGTTTTACCTCAGGGTTGGAAATGAGGCAGAAGATATATCAGAGGTTATCTTCGTTGAGGGATTTGTTGCGGTAATTCAGATCCGGGCGGGTTTGCCAGCCCTGGCTTTCCCAAAAGGCGTTACCTTGCTGATTGCTCGCAAAAACCAACATGCCAACTCGATTGATCCCTTCCGCCCTCAGAGCATCGCAGGCAGCCTCTGCAAGCTGCTTTCCGATACCCTTGCCCTGGTGTTTGGGCAGAACAACAGCGTGGTAGATGTAGCCGCGCCTGCCGTCATGCCCGGCGAGGATGCCGCCGATAATTTCTTCGCCAATTTCTGCAACAAAGCAGGTGGTGGGGTTGCGTTTCAGAAATTTCTGAATGCCTGCTTCGCTGTCGTCCAGGCTGCGCAGTCCCTTGGTAAAACCAGGCACACTGTTCCATAGGGCGAACAGTGCGGGGTAATCCTGGGGGGTCATCGAGCGCAGTATAGCTTCAGCCATAATCTAATATTATATCAGTCCGTAACGTGCCAGAGCGGTATTGAGGATCAGGTTGATCAACTCGGTGTGGCTCATGCCGTCAGCGTTGGCTTCTATGACGATATCTGACAACTTGGGCATCAGACCTGGCAAAGGATTGATTTCGAGGATGTAGGGTTTGAAATTGTCGTTTTTGTCGAGCCGGAAGTCAATCCGGGCGAAATCGAGCGCGCCAGTCACGCGAAAGACAGCTGCCGCAAGCCAGTTGAGATCATCCACCATGTCTTCATCCAGGGGTGCGGGGCAAAGATACTCGAGCTCAGCCGCCAGGGCGGTTTTCAGGTAGTTGTCGTAGACACCATCGGTCTCCAGGTAGGGGTCGAGATTGACTTCCATGGGCGGCAAAAAGTGCAGGCCAGCGTGAATGCGGTGCGCGTTTTCATCCTTAGGAATTCGGCGGGCTACCGGACCGATCAGGTTGCCAATCAAGCCAACTGTGACCTCACGCCCTTCAATGAAGCGCTCTACCAGGGCTGGTTGTTTATAGCGTTTGAGGATGTACCTTAGTTGTGTTCGAAGTTCATCATCGTTGTGCAGGATGGACTGGTAGGTGATGCCCATGCCCGTGCCTTCACGGCTGGGTTTGATGAACAAAGGGTAGTGCATGCCTTCATCCAGAGGTTCGTCTTCGCGCTCGAAAGATTGAAATTCAGGCGTGGGCAGGTTGTGCCAGGCGAGAATACGCTTGGTCATGGGTTTGTCGAGAGAAAGCGCGAGCGTGAGAACCTTTGAGCCCGTGTAGGGAATCCGCAGTTTTTCGAGAATAGCTGGTATTTGCGCTTCGCGCGAGTCGCCAAAATGGCTCTCGGCAATATTGAAACAGATGTCGGGTTTATAGGCGCGAACGGTATCGATAATGGATTCGTCCGCTTCGAGGAACTCACATTCGTGTCCGCCGGCGCGAATGGCGTCGCACAGAGTGAGCACTGTTGACTCAGAGTCAAGGTCGTCCCACTGATCCTCACTCATGCCTTCAAAAGCAGGCGCATTCGCCTTGATGTTCGCCAAAACCGCAACGCGGAATTTCTTCATTTGTCAATTCTCCCGGAGTAATTGTGATAAGCAACAGAATTATAGTCACTTTGATTTGCATGTAAAATGAAATCAAGGTCTTTTATAGGATCATGATAAAAGCCTCCCAGTTTGCCTGGGAGGCTTATAAACGCAATAGGCTTCAAGCTCAGGATCATTCAACCACAATCATCAGTTCATCTTCGGCTTTTGCTTTGCGAGCTCCGCGTTCGAGGTCAACCCTCTGGAGCATCAGCATGCCGGCGATGAAGAAGATCACCAGAGAAATAATACCGAAGCGAACGTTGCCGGTAAGCTTGGTAACTAATGCCATGATTGCCGGACCGATGACGGTGTTGAATTTCTCTGAGACGCTGAAAAAGCCGAAGAATTCCGCGCTCTTGCTCTTGGGCATCAGTTTACCAATCAAGGAGCGGCTCAGTGCCTGGCTGCCGCCCTGCACGGTTGCCACACCAAAGCCCAACACGAACATGTGCCAGTCCTTGGTCATGAAGTAACCCACAATTGCCACCAGGGTATAGACGAGCAGGCTGATCGTGATCGCTTTTTTGTTGCCGAGAGTCTTGCTCAATTTCCCGAACAGCAGGGCGAACGGCGCGGCAACAAACTGAACCATCAGGAATGTGCCCAGCACGGTCATGGTGCCAAAACCCAGGTCTGCTGCATAGACTGCAGCCATGGTGATGATGGTGCCGATGCCGTTGGAATACACCAGGAAGGTCAGCAGGAACCAGAAAAGATCCTGGTAGTCACGGATCTCACGAAAAGTCTTGCCAAGACGCTGCAAACTGACTTTGACGCTATTCTGGCCGAGTTCGCTTGCTTCTGCCATGGCAGCTGGCTCTTTGATCTTTTTGAAGAGAGGGATGGAAAAGACTGCCCACCAGACCGCTACACTTGCCAGGCTGAGGCGCATCATCAATTGCGTGGCTTCCTCATTAGGCATGTTCGGCAGCAGGCTTGGACCAACATAGATCATGACAACGTTGATGAGCAGCAGCAATCCACCGCCGATGTACCCAAGGGCGTACCCGCGGGAAGAAACCTTGTCGATGTCTTCGGGTTTTGCCACATGCGGCAGCAGGGAGTCGTAAAAAACGAGCGAGCCGGCGAAACCGATCGTGCCAAGGATGTAGAGAACGATGGTGAGGGTTAGATGCTCAGGACCGGTGGCAAAGAATAATAAAGCGGTGCTGATGACGCCGAGGGCTGCGAAGAGCCCGAGGAAGAGCTTTTTGGAGGCTTTGAAATCCGCGATGCCGCCGAGGATGGGGCTGAGCAAGGCGGCGATCAGGCTGCCGATGGCAACGGCATTACCCCAAATCGGCACGGAAGCTCCGGAGGCAATATAGGTGGCAAAGTAGACGGGCAGGATCGCTCCCATGATGGTGGTGGCAAAGGCAGAGTTCGCCCAATCGTACATGGTCCAGGCGCGGATAACACTCTTATAACTTTTATCATCCAAAGATTTATTCAGATTCATTGACAGTCTCCTTGTGTGGTCAGTTTTTTATTAATTTTACCCCTGGATGTAAGAACATCCGGAGGAATTCACACAATTTTTGCACCCAGATTAGTTAAGGTTTCATTGATTAATGTTAATAGTTGATTGGCATCGCTGCAGGTTAGCAGGGTTCGCATAGTTTCGCGCGGAAGCGCATAGGGCTCCAGATAAGCTTTTAGGTATTTGCGAAAAGGCATGATGGCGTTTTCAGGGTTGTTTTCAAGCATATCCTTGAACTGCCAGAGAGTAGTATCCGCCACTTCCTGGATGCTGATTTCATTCCGATTGCGCCATGAAAAAATCCAGGGATTAGCTTTGGCTGCCCGTCCGATCATGACTGCGTCGCAGCCAGTTTCCTCCAGCATGCGCCGCGCGTCTGCGGGAGTGGCGACGTCACCATTACCAATGACAGGCAGCTGGGGAAAAGCGCGCTTCAATTCAGCAATATGCTGCCACTGCGCCGGTTTTTGATAGGAGATCTTGCCGGTGCGTCCGTGCAGCGCGATGGCTTTTGCGCCATTCTCTGCCGCCAGGTTGGCTATCTCAAGGAAGTTTTGGGTATTGCTGTCCCAACCAATCCGTGTCTTGACGGTGACAGGAACCTTCACCGCCCGCGAAACTAACGCGACAGCATCTTTGACCAATTGCGGGTTGCGCATCATGCCCACGCCAGCCCCGCGACCTGCCACACTTTTGGCGGCACAACCCATGTTGATGTCGATCATGTCGGGGTGGAAATCCTCCTCAATGCGGGCAGCGCACTCCGCCATGCGGACCGCATCGTTGTCTAGCAGCTGCGCGGCGAAGGGGCGCTCTTCTTCTCGCGCGAGGAGGCGTTTTTTCTGGTAATTTTTCTGGTTGGCGTAGTCGAGGGTGTTGATGAATTCGGAAACCGAATAGGCAGAACCAAGCCTGCGAGTGAGAAGTCGAAAGGCTGCATCTGAAATGCCATCCATGGGTGCCAGAATCAGGCGGCCATGGATGGGGATGTCGGCTATGAAGAAGTCGGCTTGAGTCAAAACCGGGGCCTCAGCCTGTGATCTTGAACAAGATGCTGATAATGCGCCTGGATGGAACCTCAAGCTCCACGCTGCCGTCAGGCTGCTGCACCAGGTCGTGTATGAGGCTTTCATCCAGTTTCACGAGGTGCGCGCTGCTGTTGAGCAGATTGGGTTTCAAGCGCAATTGGATGCTTTTATCCCCCAGGTTGACCCCACGCACTACCCAGCCGCTCTCGTCCTTGGCTTCTTTGACGGCAGTGATCATGAATTCGGGGTGAGACACTTCCACCATGGCGCCCTCACTTGGAAGGCTGCCTTCATGCAGGCTGGAAGTTCTGAAGTCCAGGTCTGTTTGGAAGGATTGCGCCAATTTGAAGGCTTCGAAAAAGTCCGCGCCATGCGGAATGATGCAAAAATCAAAGGTGTACGGGCGCAACTCCTGGGCGTCGGGCGTCATCAGAGGCGGACCGGCATGACCAACCCGGTTCCAGAGGTCGTCCCGGCTAAGCCAGCCAACGGAACGCAGCAGGGTGAGGTCAATCACAGCTTCACCGTTCTCGTCGCGAACTACAGCAACTTCGGGTAATCCGCGATTGGCAATCATCAAGCCGCCCTGTTCATCGCTGACGTCCACGAAACTGCGTTGGGGCACTTCGGGTCGGGGTAACTCACGCCAGGTGCTGTCGCTCTGGGGGAGATCGATCGGGCGTGTGAGGATGTCATAGTGGCCATCATAACGGGCTGTATCCACCTTCAGACCGGTTTGGAACTTGACTCCGAGGCGGTGATCGAGAGCCTCATTTTCGAAGTAGATTTGCACCTCAGCCTGGGGTACATCCTTGATCAGGGTAACCAGAACATCGAGGGTGTGTGTGATGGCGCTTTCTTCACGACTATCTCGCGATTCCGTCAGGGAGAAGGGCAGTTCGAGCGTCAGGCTTAGGATGAGCGTCTCGTAGAGGCTGGTTTTATAGGTGCTTGCAGAAACCAGGTTGGCTCTTACTTCACGGTCATTCTCCGGGGGTGTAAAGTTGTACTCATCGCCGCGGTCTCCCACATCCACGATCTGGCACAGCCCCTCAAAAACCTGTCCTGTTCGAAGGTCCTTCAAGCTGAGGCTGCCATCATCACCGCCGACATGGATTTCCAGGAATTGGTTTGAGATGAAATCGTCCAGGTCCTCCTCCGCTTCATCCCAGATCTCGTCCGGTTCATCCGATTTGCAGACCCAATAGGTGCGGTAGCCCACCGCAGGCAAATCTTCCGCGAAAATGTCGATGGAGGCCGTCGGCACATTGAAGACTTTTACCCTGACAATCGTTTCCGGGTCAGAATTTGAGATGAGGGCGGTCACCTGCTTGAAAGCGTCCGAAAGATTCTCAAGATCGGGTTTGAGCAGGGATGAAAACTCCGCTTCCACACAGGGCAGACCATCTTCATCTGTCAGACTGGCATAAATCAGACTCTTCCCGCCATGACCAGACTCTAAAGCACCCTGCAGAAGCCCCATAAGTTCTCTGAGAGGATAGGTATTGGACTCTTCAAATTCGCGCACACCATACAGGCAATCTACCGTGACTTTTTTCCCCTCGGAATCAATTACGCGCAGGCATTTGACCCCATGGGGCAGGTCTATCGCGGTGTTTACGATCGAACTGCACTGGTAGGGAGAAGCATTGAAAACCGTTATAGCGGCATACTCAGCGTGTTCTCCCTCCCGGGAAGTGTTGATCTCGAAGCTGAGAGCGTCCAGCGACTGACTCGTGAGTTCTTCGCCGATCTGATCGACCTGGTCGAAGCGTGTAATCATGTCTTTGTGGGTATCATCGATGGAGCAACCACAAATCGAGTCGTGTGGGTGATTGCTGATGAGCAACTTCCAGGCCTGGTTTACAACCGAACCGGGGTCTGCGACGCGGCTGGATTTTTGAAATTCTACTGGAGGCGTGAAAGCATTTTTCCCGCGGGTTTGCAGTTCAGCCCAGGTGGTAAAGGGTTCCACCCAACGTTCAAGTAGATTCTGCGAGTAGTGATTGCGCTGCTTAATCCACATGCGGGCTGAAAGTACGGCCGGCAGAATGTGGGCTTTGTGAGGATCACGCAGTTCACCTTGCAAGGTCTGAAGGCTTGTGTTTTGCGCGGAAATTTCGTCGGAAACAGCAGACAGGTATGCTGGAAGGGTGGAGTGAATTGCCTGTCGAGCGGACTGGTTATTTTGGTTGAAATAGCGCAAATGCTCAGGCAGTTCAGGGCGGGGTTCAAGATGATCAGTGCCGCGCATCATCAGGTAATGCGAACTCGGGTTATAGGGCTGAAGCTTGTCAGCTTTGGCGTTGAGGAGATTGAGCGATTGATCAGGATCAGCGGCAGGCCAATCAGCGATGTTACCATAACCATCATAGAGGTGAGCCAATAAAACACTACTTCCATCGGGAGATTGCCAATTGAGCAACGTGGGCGAGCCGTCTGGCACGCCGCGCCACAGGCAAGCGGTATCCATGTGAAAGCCATTCAGGATTTGCGGCAGCTGAGAGAGATGCCCAAAGGGGTCAGGGATGTAGCCAACCATCATGCGCTGACCAAAGATCTGGCAGATATCCTTGCCGATCAACAAGTTGCGCACGAGCGACTCAGGAGAGACCAAAAATTCGTCCGGTAAGATGTACCATGGGCCAATGAGGACGCGCTGATTTTGGATGTATTTCTGCAAGCGCGGCAGATTTGCCATGCGCACCTGCAAGTAATCCTCCAGCACGATCGTCTGCCCATCCAGCATGAAATGTTGGTAATCCGGGTCATTATCCAGGATGATCAGGAGATTGTCCACGAGGTGGACGAGTTGCAGGCGGAACTGTTGAAAGGTTTTGTACCATTCGCGATCCCAATGCGTATGCGACACAATATGCAGGGTTTGCATAAGCTCTCCTTAAGGCTCAGATTATTTCTAATTATGCCATAAAGGCACAGGTTTCGCTTATTTCAGTATTTCAGTATTGGGAAGTGCAAAAACGACACAGCAAAAAACCTTGCACTTTTGCACTTTCTCACATCCCCCCGCCCTCCAGTCCGTGGATGTAGCCCACTACGCGCCCTTTTTACCTGCCAAAAATGTAAACATTTCGTAAGAAAATCTTACACAGGCTTGACTTATAGCCCCGGAGTGCGTATCATAAGTTAGCACTCAATCTTACGGAGTGCTAATTTTACGAAAAATTAAACGGAGGAACCCCATGACAATATCTATGCGACCTTTAGGAAGCCGGCTCGTGATCGAACCGATCGAGCAGGAAGAAGTAACCGCTGGCGGCATCGTGCTGCCCGAAACCGCGAAAGAAAAACCCCAGAAGGGTACTGTGCTCGCCATTGGTCCCGGCGACCGCGACGACCAGGGCAACCGCATCCCCTTGGATGTGCAGATTGGCGACACGGTGCTGTTTGCGAAATATTCCGGCACTGAGATCAAATATAACGGCAAGAAACTGTTAATCATGCGCGAGAGCGACGTCCTCGCGATTCTTTAAGATTATTGGAACAAGGAGATTAGAAATATGGCTAAACAATTAGTTTTTGGAGAAGAAGCACGCCGATATCTGAAGAATGGCGTTGATATTGTGGCGAACGCGGTTGCCACCACCTTAGGTCCCAAGGGACGCAACGTGGCCTTGGACCGCAAATATGGATCCCCCACCATCACCCATGACGGCGTGACCGTGGCAAAAGAAATCGAACTCGAAGACCCCTATGAGAACATGGGCGCCCAGCTCCTGAAGGAAGCTGCCACCAAGACCAACGATATCGCTGGCGATGGCACCACCACTTCCACCGTTCTGGCGCACGCCATCGTTACCGAAGGTCTCAAGAACCTGGCTGCCGGCGCCAACCCCATGCTGCTCAAGCGCGGCATTGAAGCGGCCTCGAAGGCTGTTTCCGAATCGATCCTGAGCCAGGCGATCGGCATCACCACCAAAGCCGAGATCGGCAATGTTGCCACCATTTCCGCCCAGGACGAGCAGATTGGCTCGTTGATCGCGGATGTGATGGACAAAGTCGGCAAAGACGGCGTCATCACGGTTGAAGAATCCAAGGCTCTGGAATTTGAGACTGAGTACGTGGAAGGTATGCAGTTCGACCGCGGCTACATCAGCCCCTATTTTGTGACTGACCCCGAGCACATGTTGGCTGAGATCCAGGACCCCTACATTTTGATCTACGACAAGAAGATCTCTGCAGCCAATGATATCGTGCCCCTGCTCGAGAAAATGGTGCAGGTTGGCAAGCGCGACATCGTCATCATCGCTGAAGATGTGGACGGAGAAGCGATCGCGGCCCTCGTACTGAACAAGATCCGCGGCGTTTTGAACGTCGTGGCTGTCAAAGCCCCTGGCTTTGGCGATCGCCGCAAGGCTATGCTGCAGGATATCGCCATCCTGACCGATGCTTCTGTGATTTCCGAAGAGACCGGCCGCAAGCTGGAAAACGCGACCATCGAAGACCTCGGGCGCGCAGAGAAGATCAGCATCGATAAAGACAACACCACCATCGTGGGCGGCAAGGGCGACACCAACGCCATCAAGGGTCGCATTGAGCAGATCCGCGTTGAGATCGACAATACCACCAGCGATTACGACCGCGAGAAACTCCAGGAACGCCTGGCGAAACTCTCCGGCGGCGTTGCCATCATTCGTGTTGGCGCAGCCACCGAGACCGAGCTCAAGGAAAAGAAACACCGCGTGGAAGACGCGCTCTCCGCGACCCGCGCAGCCGTTGAAGAAGGCATTGTGCCCGGCGGCGGTGTGGCACTGGTGAACGCAGTGGAAGCCCTCAAGGACCTGAAACTGGAACAGGAAGATGCCCAGATCGGTATCAACATTGTTCGCAACGCCCTGACCGTTCCGATGAAGAAAATCGTCGAGAATGCCGGCAAGGATGGCTCTGTGGTGGTGGAAAACGTCCGCCAGAAACAGGCCGCCCAGAATAACAAACACATCGGCTTCAACGTCCTGACCGAGGAATACGGCGACATGGTTGAGCTCGGCGTGATCGATCCCGCCAAGGTTACCCGCGGCGCGCTCGAGAACGCGGCTTCGATTGCGGCTATGATCCTCACCACCGAGGCTCTGATCACCGATATCCCCGCTCCCGAAGGCGCGGCTCCGGCCATGCCCCAGGGCGGTGGGATGTACTAAACCGAAGAAGTAGATAATTGAATGCAAAAAGCTGGCTTAAGTTTAGCCAGCTTTTTTTTCTGATTATGTCTATTGCGAAAAAATTGTTTACGCATGTTGTGGGGTGTAATCCAGTGTCTCAATTAAATCCAGCAAACGGTTCCTGAGAGTAGGATAGGAGAGACCATAGACTTCTTCCATACGATTGAGTTTGCCTTCACAGGTGATGAAGGTGAGGAGGAAATTGCGCTGTTCATTACTGAGCCTATGGATCGGATCCGCTTCAGGAACAAACTCTCCTTCAACGGTGACATCGCATTCTGGGCAGTAATAGACCAGCACGTTCATAGGACCATGACAGACTGGGCAACTAATCGGTAATTTGGGCATTGACACCTCCATTATTATATTGTTGTATTAATATATTATAACTTTTCTAACTCATTGTCAAGTATTTTTATAGAAGAACTCCAAAATTTTTTTATATATTCCCTAAGGTCAACATATATTTGAGAAATACGGATTCACATTCTTTTTTGAACAAGGCAGCAGGAGGTGGGTATAATAAAGTATTGCTATCGAAGGAGAAGACATGCCCCCAAAAATTGTTGAATGCATCCCCAACTTTTCAGAAGCCCGGCGCCCGGAAGTGATTGACGCGATTATCGCTGTAGTCGCGAGCGTGAATGGTGTGCGTATGCTGGACAGGCATTCTGATGTGGATCACAACCGCACAGTGCTTACGTTTGTTGGTACGCCTGAGGCAGTTGAGGAAGCCGCTTACCTTGGGATTGCCAAGGCAGCGGAATTGATCGATCTCAATCAGCACCAGGGCGAACACCCGCGATTGGGTGCGGCGGATGTGGTGCCGTTCGTGCCGATTGCGGGGGTGACCATGCAGGAATGCGTCGAGATGGCGCGCCGGCTTGGCAAGCGGGTGGCAGATACGCTGGACATTCCAGTCTATTTTTATGAAGATGCTGCCATCCGGCAGGATCGCAAGAACCTGGAAGACATCCGGCGGGGTGAATTTGAGGGCATCAAAGAGGCGATCGCCAGCGACCCCTACCGCGAGCCAGACCTGGGACCTAAGCGCTTGGGCCCAGCCGGCGCGACCGTAATTGGAGCACGCCAGCCGTTGATCGCTTATAACATCTTCCTCAACACGCCCGATGTCAGCATCGCCCAGAAAATTGCCCGGCGCGTGCGTAATTCGTCCGGGGGTTTCCACTTCGTAAAGGGCATGGGAGTTTTGGTGGAGGGGTTGGCGCAGGTTTCGATGAACCTGACCAATTTCCACCGCTCTCCGATGGCGCAGGTAACCGAATTTGTCCGGCGTGAAGCCCAGCGCTATGGGGTTGGCATCCACCACTCGGAAATCGTGGGGCTGGTGCCATCCCAGGCGATGGTGAATGCGGCCCGCTACTACATGCAGATGGATGGGTTTGAAAACGCCCAGCTGCTCGAAAACCGTTTGTTTGGTTTTGAGGAAGAGGAGCAGGGAGCCGCCAACGATAAACCTGATTTTATTGACCAGGTTGCGGAAGGCACGCCAGCCCCTGGCGGCGGTTCAGCAGCAGCCCACACCGCCGCGCTCGGAGCCGCACTGGCGCTGATGGTGGCGCGTCTGACGGTTGGAAAGGACAAGTATGCAGCCGCGGAAGCTGAATGCTGGCAGGTGATCGAAGAGGGCGAACTGCTGCGGACCCGTCTGACTGAGGCGATCCAGCATGACGCAGAAGCTTTCGACGGCATTTTGATCGCGCGCCGCCTGCCCAGGGCAGATGAGGCTCAGATCGCCGCCCGTAAAGAAGCTATTCGCGTAGCCAGCCTTTATGCCGCCCAGGTGCCGCTGGAAACGGCGCGAGACTGTGTGGCGGTGCTCAGAATGACCCTGCGCATGGCAGAAATTGGCAACATCAACGCCATCTCAGACGCCGCTGCTGGCGCGCATCTTGCCAAAGCTGGTTTTGAAGCCGCCCGCCTGAATGTCAGGATAAACTTGCTGGGTTACGAGCAGGATCCTGAAGCCCAGGTTTTCCTTGAGGAAGCAGACGCGCTTTGCGCGGAGGTCGAAAACCTGATGCTCAGCCTCGGGAGCGTCCTCAAGGAGCGTGCCGGACTGTGAGTGAGCTGCGAATCGTTGTCGGCTCGCAAAACCCAGCCAAACTGGAGGCTGTCAGCGCTGCTTATGCAAGCTTTTTCCCTGAGGTCAGCTTCGGGGTGCAGCCGGTAAGTGTGCCATCCGGCGTCAGTGCTCAACCTTTGAGCGATGCTGAAACGCTTTTGGGAGCAACTAATCGCGCCAGGGCAGCGCGCGAGCTTGAAGGAGACGCGGATTTCTGGCTGGGCATTGAAGGCGGGCTGCAGCTTGTTCCGGATGAGCCTGATTCCTATCTTTCCTATTGTTGGGTGGTGGTTTTGGGAGGGCAGCAAGCAGGCAGAGCCCGTTCAGCCAGCTATGAGCTGCCCAAGGCAGTCTGCGATCTGATCCGGCAGGGGATGGAACTTGGGGATGCGGATGACCTGATCTTTGGGGTGTCTGGTTCCAAACGCGATAGTGGAGGTGTGGGCTTGCTGACCGATGGAAGAGTGAATCGCAGCCAGTTCTATGCGGAAGCGGTTAAGTTCGCTTTGATCCCGTTCGTGAAGCCGGATCTGTTCCCCGCAAAGGAGGGATGAGGTGGAAAAGGAATACTGGCTGCACAAAAAATTGGAGGAGATGACCCACGAAGAGTGGGAGGCACTTTGTGATGGCTGTTCAAAGTGCTGCTTGTTCAAGCTGCGTGAGCCTGGCGTTCCCGGCGTGCGCTTTACCAACGTGGTGTGCCGCTATATGGACATGGAAACCTGCCTGTGCACCGATTACGAGCACCGCCACGAGAACGTGCCAGAGTGCATTTTGCTTACCCCTGAGCTCGTTTATCATATTGATTGGCTGCCCAAAACCTGCGCCTACCTGCTTGTTTCCGAAGGAAAGGACCTGCCCTGGTGGCATCCCCTGAAGACCGGCAACCGGGACTCCACCCGCAAAGCTGGCGGATCAGTGTATGGCAAAGTGGTGAGCGAAACAGAAGTGGATATGGACGATCTTGAGGATATGGTTGTCAACTGGTTTGATTGAACCCAATAATTAAGCTAAAATTAGATAGGATCCTACGGGAGCAGGCTAATGTCTGAAAAAGCTCAAACCAATCAAAGAATGCTGCTGGTGATCGTCACTAGCCCAGACAGCGAGAACGTGGAGAATGCGCTGGGGAAGACCGCCTATCCCTTTGCTAAGCTGCCAAGTGTGGGTGGGTTGCTGCGTGAACGCAATGTAACCTTCCTGATTGGCTGCCCAGAGGAGGAAACTGATCAGCTCAGAAAGTTGCTGCAGGATGTCGCAGGGCGCCGGATTGGTTATGTGGCACCGGTGATCGACAATCTGCCAATGGGATCACTCATCCCAACCGAAGTGCAGATAGGTGGCGTGACAATTTTTGACATGGAGATTGAACATTACGAGGAAATCGGATGAAAAAACTGATCATCGCAATTATCAGAGATGACGACAACGAACGCGTATCTGCTAAATTGACCGCTGAAGATTTTCGTGTGACCCAGATTGCGTCCACGGGCGGTTTTTTGCGCAGCGGGCGCAGCACCCTCCTGATTGGTGTTGAAGAGAGCTGTGTGTCTCGGGCGCTTGAAGTGCTGCGCGAGAACTGTAC
The DNA here is from genome assembly GCA_002347705.1 of Anaerolineaceae bacterium UBA2274. GTDB lineage: Bacteria > Chloroflexota > Anaerolineae > Anaerolineales > Anaerolineaceae > Mesolinea. The sequence goes on from DDWY01000078.1 coordinate 13,381, forward strand.
TGCTGCCCGAAGTCCACAGGAAAAGAAAGCAACAGTTTTTGTGCTCAATGTGGATGAATTCACGCAGCTCTAATTAGGTATTTCCTGCCGCATAACTGGCATGGCAACGTTAATTTTGTGCTTAGGAGCGGCGAAGCAGTTATAAGCGACTTAACATTCTTATTATCAATTTAAAAGGAAGAAAAATGAAATTTGCAAAAGCTTTTACGTACATTTTTGACGATCAACGTTGGCTCGAGAAATTGGTCATTCCTCTTTTGGTGACTCTAATCCCAATCATTGGTTGGATGGTAGTTGCCGGCTACCTGATGCGTGTCACCCGCAACGTGGCGGAGCATCAGGCGGAACCACTGCCTGAGCTTGAATTTGGAGCGGATCTTGGCAGAGGATTTAAGGTGTTTGTGGCGAACCTGCTCTACGGACTGCCGATTGTTCTGGTCAGTCTTCTACTGTTCCTGCCGCTGGCTTTGACGGAAAACAGTAATCCCGCTACGGCATTTGCGGTCCTATTAGCGATTCTGGGTGGGTTCGCGATCCTGCTTTACGCGCTCTTCATGACAGTGCTGATGCCCGCAGTCAATGCAAACCTTGCGGTTAAGGAACGGATTGGAGCGGCATTCGATTTCAAAGAAATTTTCCGCATGCTCAGAAACAACTTCACAGCCTGGCTGATTGTCATGGGCGGTGTCTTGCTCGGCAGCGCGATCATTGCCCCACTGGGTGGGATTGTGTTGGTTATTGGCGCAATTGTCACTGGTTTCTATTCTCAGCTGATCGTTGCCCATCTGACCGGGCAGGCTTACGCTCAGTCCCAGGCTCCTGGCGGGCAAGGCGCCCCACTTTACTAAACAGTGTGCTTGACGAACAAAAACGACCCGATCAGGGTCGTTTTTGTTTTTCTTTAGATCAAGGTGTGTAGGGCGAAGCAAATTGCCCGGTGGAGGATTGGGGATGTTTAACATTGGTAAATAGATCAGATTACCCGTCCGCAATCCATCGTCTTCCAGGCGCATTCCGATACAGCCATACTGTCAAGTTGAATTGCATTGGCGGATTGACAGCCTGTCCAGGTTTCGTCTGATAAAGGTTTCAGTGCTGTCAATCTTGCCCTACATACTCAGTCTCGCCATACGAATGATTGCATCCATTTCAAACGAGGCTTTCGATGGTGAGCAACTACGCCCTGGTGAAACAAGGATTCTGGCCCAATTTTTGATCATCCTGAGCTGTTAAACGGTCTTAATTATTAAAAATTACCTCGCTTCTTCGAACTCCTCCACCTGGTAGATCTCCACCCGCAGTGCGCGGCGGCGCCAGAGGTCGGATTGGGCGCCCATTTTCTGGCAGAGGTGGTTGAGGAATTCGGCCGGGTCTGGCAGCTGCTCCCAAACCTGGGGAAGGAACGTCGCCTGGCGCAGCCCGTCCGAAAGAACCACTCCATCCACGCGCGGGCGAAGCAATTTGGGAAGCTCAGCCGGGTCGGAATAAGCCAGGGGCTCAGGTTTGGTCAGGCGCGAGATTTCGATGTGGATGTTGTTAACTTCGCCTGGGCGCACCTTGGGAAAGCGATAATCCTGGGTGGCTGCCTGGGCTGCTCGCTGGCGCACATCTTTGGCGAGGGGCTGATAGGCTTCGAGGGTGCCGATGCAGCCGCGCAATTGCCCACGCGTAGTCAGAGTGACAAAACTCGCGCCGACTTCGAGCAAGGCAGGAGGCAGATCTTCGGGTAAGGGTGTGGCAGGGCGGTTATTGGCGGCATCAATCAGGGACTGCCGGGCGATTTTCAGTAATGCAGCCCGTTCATCAGGGGTAAGTTGCGCTGGCATAGGATTTGCACCATTCCTTTCAAGCCTCACACAGGCCTACTGTCATTATACAAAGTAATTCAGCTTCCCGCACGTTTTGCGCGAAGAGAACAGGGTGAACCAGTATGTCCAGAGAAATGCACCAATTAGATGACGAGCCAAAACCGCGGAAGTCACGTTTTTCGTTTGAAAACCAAGGGATTGAGCCGGAACTTGAGCAGGTACGCCGGGAAGCCAGTATTGATGCGGACGAAGCAATGCACAGCCAAGCCTGGACGCCGGAAACAAGTGGGGGAGGACACACATCCAGGCGGGAGGCGCACCCCGAAGGAGCACCCCGCAGCAAGCAGGTACCTGGCAATGGCAGGCTGTTTGCCCAGGTGATTTCCTCAGTTATTGGGGTAGGCGTCATAACCGCCACCTTGTTTTCGTTGTGGATGCCAGGGAGTTTGATGCCCGGCAATCTGCAAAACCGCATGGCGCAGGCTGCCAATCCGAGCCAGGCAGAGGCGCTCACTGCCTCTCTGGCTCCCTTGCCATTGGGTTTCCCAGTCAAAAAAATCGGGATTGTGGTTGGTCACAGGGGTAGTGACTCAGGCGCAGTCTGCAGCAATGGGCTGACAGAACTTGAGGTTAACAGCAACGTCGCCACATTTGCGCAGATGAAATTGATTGACATGGGCTATGATGTGGAACTTCTGGATGAATTTGACCCGCGACTGAAGGACTACCAGGCGGGTCTGCTCCTCTCGATCCATGCTGACTCCTGCGATTACATCAACGACTCGGCTACCGGCTTCAAAGTGGCTGCAGCCCTCTCTGAAACCAAGTCCGAAAACTCCAGCAGGCTTGTGCAATGTATCGCGGACCGCTATGCCAATATCACAGGATTAAGGTATCATTACCAGTCAGTGACGAATGACATGACCCGTTATCATGCCTTTTCGGAGATTGATCCCAACACTACCGCCGGGATCATCGAGATCGGTTTCCTGAATCTTGACCAGGCTATCCTGACCTCAAACCCCGAACTCCTGGCTGATGGCATCGTCGCTGGCATAAAATGCTACATGAATAACGAAGGAGTATCCGATCCGGGAATGCAACCATAAGCCCGGATCCTGGAGTTGATGGAAAGTCAGAGCACAAATACGCAAGAGCTGATAGCGCAAGCCAAACAGGCTGTTCTGGATGGCAATACCAAGCTTGCCCGGCAACTGGCTGAGCAGGTTCTGACAAGCGATCCGGAAAACATTGCCGCGATGCTGCTTTTGGCTGGGCTTTCTGAGCCGCAGCAGAGTGTGATCTGGCTGAGGAAAGTGCTCGATCAAGACCCTCAGAACCAGACCGCGCGCGAAGGCATGCAGTGGGCAAGCACTCAGTTGAGACAAGGCTCCGCGACTGGCTGGCAAAAAGAAGCACTTCCCGTTGAAGCGGCACCAGTGATTTCCCAGGAAGCTCCAAAGCAAAAATCCAAACGGCGGCTGGCTTGGGGATGGGCTTTTGGCGTTTTGTTGATTGCAGCCTTGCTGCTCGGCTTGTATTCGGTCGGGATCATACGCTCCCAACCTTCCGCAGGCGCCCAGTTTCAACTGGTGGAGACAGACGCTGTGCCGCTCAAACCGAGCCTGACACCCACCAACACAGCTACACCCACCAACACCCCTACCTCCACGCCAACTCCGACCCCAACCAACACGCCCACGCCAACAGCCACACCCACCGCGACTGCCACGCCAACTGAGACGCCTGTACCTACGGTTGAGGTCTTTCCACACGAGCCGGAAGAGACCGAACCCTATTACAACCCGGGTGTTTCTGAACCACTCGGCGACAAATGGATTGATATCAACCTCAGTCAGCAAATGCTCTACGCCTTTGAAGGCGAAACTTTGGTGGCTTCATTCCTCGTTTCCACTGGTCTGCCCAATACGCCAACTGTCACCGGGACCTATCATGTATGGGTTAAATTGCTCTATGATGACATGGCTGGTCCGGGTTATTACCTTCCCGATGTGCCATACGTGATGTACTTTTACCGCGGTTATGGCATCCACGGCACCTATTGGCATAGCAATTTTGGTTATCCTATGAGCCATGGCTGTGTGAACATGGAAACCGGCCAGGCTGGCTGGCTTTTTAATTGGGCTTTCGTGGGGATTCCAGTTCATATACACTACTAACCTAATGGAAAACATCAAACTAACACGTAGAAGTTTCTTGAAAACTATGGGGTTGGGCGCCTTGAGTATGCTCTTGCCCTCACCAGTTTCAGACGCATCAGCAGCTCTGATCGACCTGGACCCACCGCTTGCGCGCATCCTGCGCTATAAGCTCCTGATTCACGAAGAGCCCAATGCACGCTCGAAAAACAGTGGTTTCTTTAAGTATGATGACGTCATCTCGCTGCCAAAACTGATTTACGTTGAAAATATCTTCAAGAAAAAAGTCGGTTGGTATCAGATCAGCGATACAGAGTATATCGAAGCTGCCTGGGTGCAGCCGGTATTTGATCGCCTGAACCCGGTGCCAAGGGACCCACTTCCTGAAGGTGGAACGCTCGGCGAGATCACCGTACCGAAAGTTCCGGTATATCTTAAGCCTAATGTGCGCAATATTCACCGCACTTTCTACTATGAAAATAACTTCTGGGTGCTAAAACTCGAACATGATGAATATGGTCTGCCCTGGTACGAGCTCTGGGATGACCTCAACGGGCTTTCTTATTACGTTCCTGCCAGAACGGTGCATTTGACCAAGCCTGAGGAAGTGAGTCCGATCCATCCGGACGTTGCGCCAGATGCCAAGCGCATCGAACTGGACCTTTACAAGCAGGAAATCCGTGCCTTTGAATACAACCGCCTGGTTTTTAAGACGCTATGTTCCACCGGTAGAGTGGATGGGACCACACCAGTCGGGCGCTGGATGACCCACCGCAAACGCCCTTGCCGGCGCATGGTGAATGAGCCTGCCAACCCAGTCCCCTACGATTTGCCAGGCGTTCCGTGGGTCAGTTACATTACCCTCTTTGGAGTTGCTTTCCATGGAGCCTTCTGGCATTCCAACTGGGGAAACGTGATGAGCAATGGCTGCATCAATATGAAAGCCGAGGATGCCAAGTGGATCTACCGCTGGACCACTCCCGCGGTGCCGTTTGACCAGTACTACCACACCGAGGAGACAGGCACGCAGGTGGATGTGGTGACCGGATACGGCGGGGTCTGAGTTTCCCCACAATTTATTGCCCTTAACCGTGTACTTCCATCTCGATGAGTTCGATAACTTAGGTGTAGGTCAGGTTGCGCAGTTCAACCTGACGCTGGAAGCCCCCCTTTGTTGAGGACATTATTTAACCACCATTCGTGACGTCAGCTTCAATAGAAGAACCTGACGTCTACACGCTAAATGATCTAGATGTAGGGCGAGATTGAGGACGATGAAGCAGTGGTGAACACATACATTTGACCGTCCTCAATCCGCCGTTCGCGTTTATGGAGAGTTGTAAACGGCGGATTGGAAGCACAATAAGGTCATATTCAAATTATTGTTTCTGATGCTTCCAATACCCTTCTTCGCGGGCACGTTGTCTCGCCCTACAGACATCTCGGGTTAGCACGGCATCCCGCAAGGGGAGGCTCTGCACTGCGTCGCCTCAACCAAGAAACTAATCCAATGCATATCGTATCGACCTCGTCTGAGTCTGCTAATGGCAGAAAAGTTTTGGCTGTGTCCAAGTTTTTTGTTAATTATTCTTATATAGTCTTTCGCTATAATCTTTACAAAGAATAAATAAGGATGGAAGAAGTGAAAAGAGCGCTTTTTGAAGGCTTGGTTTTTGATACCTTAGATCAACCTCTGTCGGTGACATGGGTGGGCAATGATCCCAGCTATGTGTTGGACGATGATGGTTTTTTGCGGCATATCCCTGCTGAGGAGGTTGACCGCCAGGTCTGGGATGCGCTGACGGCAGGAATTAGCGGTAATGAAGACTTTCTGAGCGAGCAAACCGCGAAAATGCTCGGTCAGGAAGATATTTTTTCGATTGCCGTCATCCGGCAGCAGCTTGAAAACTCCCAGGGTCAATTTGAGCAGCTGCGCGACACTGGGCTGCCCCAGGATATGCGGAATTACCTGGGCATGACCGGCTTCAGAATTGTGGTGGATTATCACGGAGACGTGATTGAGATCAAACAACCGGCGATCACTCCACCCGAAGATGAGGAGTAATTCTGTTAGAATTAACTCAGGTGAGAGCATATGGCAGCCGCAAATATCATTGACATCAGCGAAGACACTTTCGAGTTAGAAGTAGTGAATTACTCTGCCGAAGTGCCTGTGGTGTTGGATTTGTGGGCGCCGTGGTGTATCCCCTGCCGGGTGCAGTCGCGCGAGCTTGCCAAGCTGGCACATGAGGCAGATGGTGGCTTCAGGCTGGCACGCATGAATGTGGATGACCAGCCCAAACTGGCTACCCGACTGAAGGTGCAGCAGCTTCCGGCAATAAAAGCCTTTGTGGATGGGCGGATTGTGGCGGAGGTTGCTGGTGTACTCAGCGAGCAGAACCTGCGCCTGCTTGTTGATCGGGTTTTGCCCAAGGCAGGCAATTTGCTGCTCGAGAAGGGCAAGAGCCTGATGCTGCTGGGAGATCTGGCAGGGGCAGAAAAAGCCCTGGCACAGTATGTTTACGAGAGCCATGGCGAACCAGCTGGTTTGTTGGCGCTGGCGCGCGCTCTGCTTTGGCAAGGGAGAGGGCATGATGCCTACGCCATTCTAAATAGTTTCCCTGCCAGTTCCGAATTCAAGACCGCCAAAAACCTGCTGCCACTGGCAAAAGCTTATGCCAATTTTGATAATCTTCCGCAGGTTAGTGCCAATCCGCTTGAGGCGGCCTATCGCAACAGCTTGCGCCTGGCGCGAAATGGCAAAATTGAGATTGCCTTGGATGGATTTTTGGATATCCTGCGGCAGGATAAGCACTTCCATGACGGTCAATTGCACGATATCTATCTGGCTCTGTTGGAAGTTTTGGGGGAAGCCTACCCAAGCGTGCGGCAGTACCGCGACGATCTTTCAAACGTCCTTTTCTAAAGGCAAAGTCTGCTTTAAGCCATTTCATCAATTGCGTGTGCTCTTGTGCTCATAAATCACTATTCGTAGTATGATTCCTGGCTGGCAGGTTTTACCACACGCAAAGAATTCAACATTGTGAGGACATTATGAACATTGGCATTATGGTTTTTTCAAAAACAGGTAATACATTATCGGTTGCGGAGAAATTGCGCGACACGCTGTTTGAAAAGGGGCACAAGGTAACCCTGGAGCAAGTGACGGCAAGCAATGGCGTGGAAATGGATCCTAAGAAGGTCGTGCTTTCAAATTCGCCATCCACGCAAGGCTATGACATGCTTGTTTTCGCTGCACCTGTTTATGGGTTCGGTCTTGCGGCGGTGATGAAAGCCTACCTGCAAGGAGTCCCTTCGTTGGAGGGAAAACTGCTGGCTGGATTTGTCACGCAGGCATTTCCGTTCCCGGGGATGGGCGGTAAGCAGGCGATCAGCGGCATGGAAAAACTGGTGAAGGCCAAAGGCGGCACATTGAGCGCGACAGGCGTGGTGAATTGGATGTTTGCCGGCAAGAGGAAAGCACTCATCGCGGAGACCGTCGAGACGATCGCCGCGATCTGCCAATAGTCGAGGGGATGACTTTTAGCATACCCCCAAGCGCTTTGCCTGTAGATTCTTCACTTTGTTCAGAATGAATCACACTCTTCTCGTAGGTCGGAATGAGACCGTCAGATGATTAATTGCATGCCAACCCATTTCGCGGTCTCACTCCGACAAAACACATTCTCATCCAATACTGCGTTGCTGTCTATTGGCTTGAGCAGCAGCGAAGGGTCTTAACAATTTGACGGGCAGATCAGGAAGATTATTAGTTCTTTTTTTAGTTCTTTTCATTTTAGTTCTTTCCAATTTTAGTTCTTTTCCTTTTCCCCTTCACACCTGTTAAATTCTGTTATAATTGCGGCTCACGCGGAGAGGTCGCATAGCTGGCCTAGTGCGCTCGCTTGGAAAGCGAGTATACCGAGAGGTATCGCGGGTTCGAATCCCGCCCTCTCCGCCAGATGCCAGCCCGGCCAGGCTGGCACTTTTTTTCTCCTCCTGGTTACAATTTGCTTATGAAAAAGTACCGCAAAATGCTAAGCAATTGGCAGGCTGAGCCGATCATCGGCTTAATGCGCCTGATCGAAACACAAAGCAAAGAAACGGTGGCGAATTGGGCTGCCGGCTATGCGGAAGTGAATTTCTTACCAATTTATGCCAAGCACTACCCTGAGGATCACAGGCCGCAGCTTGCCTTGGAATACGCACGCAAATGGCTCCGGAAAGAAGTGAAGCTGCCTGAAGCTAAAAAGTACATTTTGGGCTGCCATGAGGCTGCTGGCGAAGCTGAAGGAAACCCTTCTGCTCAGGCGGCTGCCAGGGCAATCGGGCAGGCGGCATCCAGCATAGGGCAACGAGGAAGTGAAGAAACGATTAGGAAGTACGTTCAAGAGCAAGGGATTGAAAAGGAATACAGACGGTTACATTATGACGAACAGCTTAAATTATTTTAGCAAGGATAAAAAACAAAGTTGATACCCCGCAGCTTGCTGCGGGGAGGATTCATTTCGAAGCAGTGCTGGAGGTCATCCTGATCTCTGATCGTATGTTTCCAAAAACGTCCCTGCCAGACATCTAACGTTGGATTTTCCTTAATATCGCGAATCGCGACTGTGGTCTTTCGCTTAATTTCTTTAATTCTTGAGGAGAAATCCTGGTCAACGTCTGCAAGGGTGATCAGGAGATGAATGTGATCAGGCAGGATGCAATACGCAATTAAATCAAAATGGTGATATTTCTGAATCGTAGACATTGCGGAAAGAAACGCATCAACGCACCTTTTGTCTTCGAAGAATCTGGTTCTTTTCGATGTCACAAGGGTGAAGAAATAGGTGCCTCCTGCGACGTAATTGCGGATGAAATTTGGTATAAATCAAGTGTAATTTGGGAGGATGAAAACTGCAAATCAACTAACAAAATTGGTAATTTAAGAGATTTGTGTGCGTCAACCCACAGTCGTTATCTCAGTTAAAAAAAGAAAAGTCAGTTGCTGGCTGGCGTTTGTGATGTCAGGTTGAAAAGCGCAAACTGACCTACTTTGATAAACCTACGATTTAGTTTTGCCGCGCCTGCCTGGCGAGGAATAGCGCGATCGAGCCAGCTACTGCCGCGTTGAGCGAATCCAGCCTGCCGTATTGGGGCAAACTGAGCAGGTCGTCACACTTTTTACGTACCAGGTCGCGTAAGCCTTCCCCTTCATTGCCAACCACCAGCGCCACACCCCCATTCAGCCGCAACTGATGCACAGGACGTGCTTTCGGAGAAGCGTCCAGCCCATATACCCACACGTCATCAAGCTCTTTTATGCGGTCGATCGCCTGTGCAAGGTTATATTGCGCGATCAGCAAATGTTCTGAGCCGCCGGAAGAGGCATGCACCACCCCCGGTGTGATCTGGGCAGCCTGGGAGGATGGAATAACCACCCCATGCACGCCCATCAGTTCGGCAGTGCGCAAAAGCGAACCAAGATTCTGCGGATCCTGGATCAGATCCAGCAAAAGGAAGAAAGGCGCTTCCCCACTTGTTTGCGCGTGAACAAAAAGGTCTTCAAGAGCAGCGTAAGGATACTCACTGGCTTCAAGGGCAATGCCCTGGTTGTGTTGGTCAATCACATCCAGCTGTTGGCGCTGGGCTTCGAACACCTGCAAATTACGTTCCTTCGCCATTTTGAGGATTTCCGGCAGATGACCGTCCTGCTTTATCCCGCGCAGCAACAAAAGGCGGAAAACATGGCGGCGTTTGGCGCGCAGTACCTCATAGACCGGGTTGCGCCCGGTGATCCATTCTTTCACCCTTGCTCCCAGTTCCAGGTGGTCCCGTCTTTGCTGTCTTCCAGGGTCACGCCCAGGGCTTTGAGCTCATCACGCAGCTTATCGGAAAGCGCCCAGTTCTTCTCAGCGCGCAGGTCGCGCCGCAGGCTGACCAGCAGGTCGATGAATGGGTCGGCAGCATTTGCGCTTCCGGACTGCTCCTCGAGCTGCAGCCCGAGCACGCCGGTCAGTTCCTTGAATGCCTCACGTGCGGGCAGAAGTTGCGCCTCTGTAGCGCCATCGCTGCGAGCCTGGTTAAGGGTACGCACCAGTTCGAAGATCGCGGCCAGAGCAGCAGATGTGTTGAAGTCATCATCCATGCTCTCTTTAAAAGCGTTTCGGGCTTGCTCAGCGGCATTTTTCAGGGCGGTTGCCTTGTCTTCTGGCAGACCGGCTGCACCTGGCAGAGCGGGTTTTTTGGCGTTCAGCAGGCGGTGGTAAGTCTGTTCGGTTTGCTCAATGACCTCTTCGCTGTAAGTAAGCGGACTGCGGTAAGAGCCATTGAGCACCCACAAACGCATCACATCGCCGGGGTGTTCGCTCAGGAATTGATCGATGGTGATCATGTTGCCGATCGATTTGGACATTTTTTCGGATTTCAGTCCAAGCATGCCATTGTGCATCCAATAGGTGGCGAAGGTCTTATGGGTAATAGCTTCAGTCTGTGCGATCTCGTTTTCGTGGTGGGGGAAGATGAGGTCATTTCCGCCGCCGTGGATGTCGATCTGTTCTCCCAGGTGCGCCATGTTCATTGCCGAACACTCGATGTGCCAACCAGGGCGACCCTTGCCCCAAGGGCTGTTCCAGGCAGGTTCGCCAGGTTTGGCGGACTTCCAGAGGGCAAAATCCATGGGATGTTCTTTGCGTTCGTCCACCTGGACGCGGGAGCCGGCGTTCATGGTGTCAAGCCGCCGACCGGAGAGCTTGCCATAGTCCGGTTTGGACTCCACGCTATAATATACATCCCCATCCACCTGGTAAGCGGACTTGTTGCGGATCAGTTGGCTGATCATCTCAATGATTTGCGGCATATCTTCAGTCGCGCGCGGGTTTTTGGTGGCTGGCAGGACGTTCAACCCGTCCAGGTTGGCTTTATATTGGTTGATATACTGATTTGCCAGTTCAAAGGGGTCGCGCCCCAGATCATTAGCTTTGGCAATAATCTTGTCATCCACATCGGTGAAGTTCATGACGAAATTGACGTCATAGCCGGAATACTCCAGGTAACGCCGCACAATGTCGAACACAAGGGCCGACATAGCGTGACCGATGTGCGATTCGGCGTAGACCGTCGGACCGCAAACATACATCCTAACCTTGCCCGGCTCGAGGGTTTTAAAGTCCTCTTTGGAACGGCTGAGGGTGTTATAAATCGTTAAGCTCATATCAATTTCCTGTTTTCATTCGAGGCTTGGTTTGGCAAAGATCATCCGCCCGGCAGAAGTCTGCAAGATTTTGGTGACCGTGACTTCAATCTGTTTATCAAGGTAAGGCTGCCCATTTTCAATGACCACCATGGTGCCATCATCAAGATATCCAACACCCTGATTGTATTCTTTGCCTTCCTGGATCACCGCAATCTGCAGGCTTTCTCCAGGCAGGATGATGACTTTGACGGCGTTGGCAAGGTCGTTAATGTTTAGCACATTTACACCCTGAAGTTCGGCCACCCGGTTCAGGTTGTAATCGTTGGTCAGGATTGGGGCGTTCATTTGGCGCCCAAGCAGCACCAGTCTGTCATCCACCTCGCGCACACCTTCCACGTCAATGTCGCTGATGACCACATTTACTTCTTTGTTCTCCTGGAGTTCACTCAGCACGTCCAATCCGCGCCGTCCGCGTTGACGGCGGAGGCTGTCGGCTGAGTCGGAGACGAATTGCAGCTCGTTGAGCACAAATCGCGGCACGACCAGCGTTGCGCCCAAAAAACCGGTTTTGGCGATGTCGGAAATGCGTCCATCGATGATCGCGCTGGTATCCACCAAAACGCGCCTTTCACTCTCAACTTTAGCACGCGCAGGCATCTTGTTGGACATATTTTTGAAAAGATTCGTGAAATCTTCTCGCCTTGTGACGAAAAGGACTGCGCCCAGATAGCCAAACAGGAGCAAGCCGGCAAGCGGCAAAATCTGCCCGAGAGGATTTGGCAGCAGGGAAAGCGGGTATGCCATGATGGCAGCGATGATCAGACCAATGGTAATGCCAATAAGCCCACTCAGTAATGATTGGGCTGAAGATTTGGTGAAGAGTTTGATCAAGGCCTGGAAAGGCTTGATGGTGATGTAGGGGGTGATCAAAAAGCCAAACGCGGCGAAAATCACTGCGATGAGTCCGGTTACCACTCCCTGTGAAAGGGTGAGCACATCGACAAACTGCTGAACAAAATTATAAACAGGGAGACTGGTGAAAGCTCCGATAATACCAAGTACAACTGCGCCGATGATGCGTGAAATTAAAATTGCGCTCATATAAGACCTCCATTTTAACGTGCAAAATAAATTCGAAACAATAAATAAGTTCACTAAGATAATAGCACTCTAAATGACCAGAGTCAAAGAATTCTGTACTTTCTGATAAATTTCATATGGACTGGGAATGATAGGTGATAGGTGATGGGTGATGGGTGATGGGTGATAGGAGAGGCTTGGAAATTATTGAATTCGTCGAGATAAACGATGTTTCTGTCCCATCGTGCCCTCTGGGTTTTGCGTACCTCTTTTAATTTGTCATTGCGAGGAACGAAGCAATCTAAACTGTCAACCTCAAGGATAGTTAGCGGTTCACTAATGCGACATAGCAAATAACCTTTTTTACTTTGCCTAAAAAAACTTTTGCCTTACCACCAATTCACCTTTCAGATGATGATTTTAGATTGCTTACAAAATAGTACACTAAGTGTCACAAAAGAGGTTCGCAATGACAGAATCAAAGGCAGCGGGCTTTTATCTGTCATTGCGAGGAACGAAGCAATCTAAGATGTTTGCATACAGGATAATTTGCGGTTCACAATCTTTTAGCCTATTCTGCATTGCAAAGGATATCCTTCGACCTGGAGTTTCTCATTTTAGTGCCCTGAAAACAGCTTCCCAACGAGAGAATATTCAAAAAATTTCGGAAAATGCGATCGCAGGCTGGGTCATCGTTATGGAATCCATACCAACCTATGCCTCGCGATAGCCAACCCACCGAATGTAGTAATTGGCATTCTGAGTCTCTTTTGCGAGGAATCTGATTATTAATGTTCAGAATATTCACCGCATTCAGGATAACAAGACCCACCCCCTTTATCCTCCTACCTCGAGGGGGTTAGGA
>DDWY01000002.1 GCA_002347705.1 Anaerolineaceae bacterium UBA2274
ATAGAGATACTGCCCGTAAAAGGAATTCTCGCCGCTTTCTACATACCGTTGTTTTTCCATCGTTGCCTCTCAGGGTTGGGATTAGACTGTTCTAATTGAATCATATTTTGCCTAAAACGTCAATTTTGAACTTGTTTTTCAACACCCTCCCTAACCCTATCTTTGAATTAGGGTAAAATTTGGAAATGCCTGACTTGCGCAAATCATTTCTGGTGATGGTTCTGTTGGGATTACTTGCGGTCACCGCCTGTGGTGTGGGTGCCAAACCGGTTCCAACCCTCTCACACGACTTCACAACGTCCACGCCGGCTGCCAATTACCCAACAGCCATGCCCACCTTCACTCCCACTCCGGCAGCGCTTGGGTCTCTGGAAAATCCTCTCGTTATCGCAATAGTTAAGCCATCTCCCTCCGCGGAGCAGCAAGCAGCCTTTAGCGAGCTCGCTGCCCTCCTTGGCGGGAATCTTCAAATGACTGTTATCAGTCGTTTTTATAGCAGCTATCAAGAGCTCGAATTGGCTTTGCAGCGCCAGCAGGTGCATTTTGCCTGGCTTCCACCTGTTGAATACCTGCTTGCTTCTCAAAAAGGGCTTGCCACTGCTCTGCTTGTGACCAACCATCTGGGTGTTACCGGATATGGAGTGCAATTTTTGGGGCATAGTGACAGCGATTTTACGCCTTACTTCAATGCCGGCACTAATAGCTCCACAGCCGATGCCAGGGTTGCGCTTGGCCAGTTTTCCGGGCTGCGCGGCTGCCTGACCGAAGAAAATTCCTTAGCCGGCTATTGGGTTCCATTGGGATATCTGAACCTGCACAACATTCCCACCCTTGATCCGGTCCAAACCTATTCCTACAGCGCAAGCATCCGCGCCCTTTACATCAAAGGAGTGTGCAGTTTCGCCGCTACTTACGCTATCTCTGCCGACCCACGCACTTCCTCGGAGGTGATCACCGAACTGCCTGATGTCATCGAAAAACTTCCGATTATCTGGCTTTCTCCGCCAGTTATTCCAAACCTCAACCTTTCTTTCAGCCCCCAGGTAGATCTCACCCTGCAGTCACGCGTTTCTGACTTCCTGCGCGATTACGCCCGCTCGGATGCCGGCAAAGCTCAGCTCAGCCTCGCCCTGAATTATGAAGTTGCCGCGCTCGAACCCATGCCTGATCTCGCCTATAATCCTCTGCGCGAGCTTCTCGTCGCCAGCGGGGTTCGCCTTGCCGACTTACTGACCGACTGAATTTATGAAGAAATTCATCAAGTTTATCCTTATCTGCGCCTGTGCAGCTCTACTACTTGCCGGTTTATCCCGCCTTGTGATGGTAATGAGCGCCAAAGACAAAACCTTTGATGTCGCTTCTGTTCCTCCTGCCCAGGTCGCGCTGGTTCCCGGAGCTGGTATCACCGCTGATGATCGTCCTACCCTGGCGCTGCGCGACAGGATTGACGGAGCCATTGAGCTCTACCGCGCAGGTAAAGTCCAGAAAATTCTCATGTCTGGTGACAACAGTTCGATCTACTACAATGAACCAGGCGCAATGACGAATTATGCCATCGAACAGGGCATTCCTGAATCTGACATCGTGCAGGACTATGCCGGGCGTCGAACTTACGATACTTGCTACCGGGCCAAAGAGATTTTTGGACTGGAATCAGTTATCGTCACCACCCAGCAATATCACCTTTCCCGCATGGTCTTCCTCTGTGACCAACTTGGGCTCAACACCTCTGGCGTTCCAGTAAAGCAGTCTGATTATCTGCTTAATCGCTATATGATGTGGAATGTGCGTGAAGTCCTTGCCACAGTGGCAGCTTATATCGATATCTATATCCTGAAACCAGAGCCAATTCTGGGATCTCCAGAACCTATTTTTACCCCCTGAGAGGTTACTATGCAGCGTCAGCAAGCACTCGAAATTGTCAGAACCTATGTCAAAAATGAAGCCCTCGTCAGGCATATGCTCAGCGTTGAAGCGGTGATGCGTGCTTATGCCGAAACTCTTGATGAGGATGTTGAGCTGTGGGGGTTGGCCGGGTTACTTCACGATTTCGACTGGGAAATTCATCCCACCGTTGAAGAACATCCAATGGCGGGCTTGCCCATCCTGGAGGAAGCTGGCGTGCCTGAAAGCGTGCTGAACGCAATTGCTGGTCATGCCGATCACACAGGCGTTCCCCGCGAAAGCCTTTTGGCCAAAGCCCTCTTTGCGTGTGATGAGATTACAGGTCTCATTACCGCGGTGGCGCTTGTGCGACCTTCGCGCTCACTCCATGATCTCAAAGCCTCTTCAGTCCGCAAAAAATGGAAGGATAAGTCCTTTGCCGCTGGTGCCGATCGCGACATGATTGCCCAGGGAGCCCAGGAATTTGGCGTGGATCTCTGGCAGCATGTGGACTTTGCTATAAATGCTATGCGCAGAATAGCCAAAGATCTGGACTTGGAGGGCAGTCTCACTCCTGAAGATGCTTTAAACTAAGCCTATTCCCAGAACTGAACGTAATCGTCCAAATTCGTGAAGCCGATTATTTCATCGTTTGCTTTTAATGTAAACACCGGCAAGCCAGTAGAGGCGCGCTTCCGACTAACAGCACTTGTGATGGTGAAAACCTTGCTGGCGCTATTTCGGAAGTGGCACACGCCCCTGTCGGTCAGTTTACCCACCAGCGAAACGCTGATTTGGTCGCCTTTGTCCAATTTCCATGCGATAACACCTTGCCCATACCTCCCCTGAACGGGGAAATCAGAAGCTGGCGTGCGTTTTGCCAAGCCTCTTTGAGTAACCAGTGCGACTTCATCTCTATCTTCAACTGCTGCAGCCCCAACAACATAATCACCAGGCTTGAGTTTGATCGCATTCACCCCGGCAGCCACAAGCCCCATGGATCGAACCTCATTTTCGTTAAATCGGATTGCCATGCCAGCCGCCGTGGTCAGGAGGATATCCTGATCGCCCCGGGTTAACAGCACTTCAAACAGCTCATCATTCTCGTTGATTTTGACCAGCGTAAATGCGCTGGCGGACGCACCCGGCAGATCAGCAACCGCGGAGCGTTTGATCATACCCTGCCGTGTGACAGTGACAACGTAACGATTCTGTTCTTCTTCACGTCTGATCGGAACTGCAAAAATTCCTTGCAAAATGTCATTCCGGTGAAGAGGTGCGACCTTTGAGGCTGGCACACCTTCCTCATCAGCCCGCTGAACTGGCACTGAAAACGAAGAAATAGCCGCAGCCCTTCCCTCAGTTGTTACCAGGAATACTGTCTGGTGGGTATTTGTCCGGATCATGCTCCAGGGCGCGCCATCTCCGCCCAATCGGTTCGGCTTATCGCCTTCAGTTCGTGAAAGCAGCCCATTTTCGCTGACTTCAATCCAGTAATTCTCCACCGGCATGACGTCAGTCATTGTATACATATCAGAGGCTTTTTCGCCCTCGCCGAGCTGAATAATTTGCGTCCGTCTTTGGTCACCATATTTTTGCTTGATGGCTTTTAGTTCCTCAATGGCCACGTTCCGCATCTGTTTCGGGGAATTCAGCAGGGTCTTTAGCTCAGCAATCGTCTTTGCCACTTCCTTGTATTCATCCTCGATCTTCTGCCGTTCCAATGAAGCCAGCCGGCGTAAAGGCATCTCAAGGATGGCATTTGCCTGGATTTCATCCAATTTATACTTGCTCATCAGATTCGTGCGCGCGTCATCAACAGACGCAGATTTTCGGATGAGCTTAATCACCTCATCAATGTGATCGATTGCCACCTTGAGGGCTTCCAGGATGTGCAGCCGGGCTTCGTTTTTCTTCAATAAATACTCACTGCGTCTGCGAATTACCACCAGGCGGTGCTCCGCAAAGACCCTCAGAGCCTGCTTAAGCGTCAGACGGTGCGGGCTGCCATCCACCAAAGCCAAAATATTGATGCCAAAGGTGTTATGCATCTGCGTGCGTTTATAGAGAGTGGCCAGGATCTCTTCCGGGTCGGCATTCTTGTTAAGGTCGATCACGATCCGCATCCCCTGCCGATCGGATTCATCCCTCAGGTCCGATAAGCCTTCCAAACCCCCATCACGGGATATTTCCGCAATCCGCTCGATCAGTGCCGATTTGTTCACCATGTAGGGCAGTTCTGTCACGATGATGCGCATGCGACCGCGAGACATCTCTTCGATCCGAGTGCGAGCACGGACCTTAACCGTTCCATTCCCGGACCCGTAGATCGTTGTCAGTGGAATGGAGCCTTCATCTTGCAAAATTAATCCACCTGTCGGAAAGTCAGGTCCCTTAATAAATCGCATGATATCTTCAACGGTGATATCCTCAATCCCGTCCCAATTTTCCAGCATCATTACCAGGGCATCCACCACTTCCCCGAGGTTGTGAGGAGGAATGTTGGTTGCCATGCCCACCGCAATACCCGACGCGCCATTTACCAGCATATTTGGGATCGATGAAGGCAAAACTTCCGGCTCTTTTAGCGTTCCATCAAAATTGTCGATGTAATCGACCGTATCCATATCCAGCTGGCGCAGGATCTCAATGGCAGGGGATGAAAGCCGCGCCTCGGTGTAGCGCATGGCTGCAGGCGGGTCGCCATCCACGCTGCCAAAGTTGCCCTGCCCATCCACCAGCAAATAGCGCTCCGAAAAATCCTGAGCCATTCTTGCCATTGCGTCATAAACGGCAGAATCCCCATGCGGATGATACTTTCCTAAAACCTCACCCACAATACGGGCTGATTTTTTATGCGGCGTGTCGTCCCGTATGCCCATGTCGTACATAGCGTACAAGATGCGCCGCTGGACAGGCTTCAGTCCATCCCTTGCGTCGGGCAAGGCGCGTGAAACGATGACACTCATCGCGTAATCCAAATAGGATTGCTGCATTTCGGCGTTGATATTAATCTTTGGGGAGGCGGTTGTAGCCATGATCCGCTCTTTCTCTGACTCAGTTGTCGTTCTTTTCAATTTTCACCTACTATAGCATAAAAAGACCCGGAGTGATTGTCCACTCCGGGTCTTTTAAGTCATTTTCTCCGCGTTGGACTATTCTTCATCGTCCACTAGATCTTCATCATCGTCGAAGCTTTCATCATCGTATAAATCGGACCCACCAGTATCGCTGTCATCTAATTCATCATACAAACCATCAGTCTGATCAGACTCATCGTTGAAAATATCCAATTTTTTGACAGCAATATCCGGGTTGCCGGGTTCAGCTTCCATCACCTGGTCTTCGAATCGACCTGGAATAAAACCTGTCCCAGCCGGGATCAGCTTACCGATAATGACGTTTTCCTTCAATCCAAACAGGGGATCTTCCTTGGAGGAAATTGCCGCACCAGCCAATACTTTGATGGTGTGCTGGAAGGATGATGCCGAGAGGAACGAATCCGTGCTCAGCGAAGCTTTTGAAACTCCAAGCAAGATGTTTAAGTAACGTGCTGGACGTAAACCACGAGCCACCAGGTCCTCATTGATCTTGCGGATCTCAAGGCGATCCACCAGATCCTGCGGCAGGAATTCAGAATCACCAGGTCGGGTAATCTGCACCTTGTTCAGCATCTTGCGGATGATGACTTCGAAATGCTTGTCGTTGATGTTCTGACCCTGTGTACGGTAAACCTGCTGAATTTCTTTAAGCAGGTACAACTCAGTCGCATCCGTCCCATTAATTCTGAGAATGGTATGGGGATTGAGCGATCCTTCGGTCAACTGCTCGCCAGCCGTAACCATCTGTCCTTCACTGACCAGGAGGCGGGATGTCGAAGGAATTTCGTAATCCTCAATCAGACGATCTTCGTACGAAACCACGACCTCACCATCCTCAATCCGAACCTTTCCGGCATGTTCAGCGGTGATGCTGGTTTCTTCATGGGTCGCCAGGACGGTATCCTTGTTGACCTCATCTTCGTCATTTACCATAATTTCCCAGTCAGCCGGAATTGCATAACGCTGACCAACCATCTCGCTGCTTTCCACGCGCACAGTGCGGATATCTGGATTCTTATCTGAAACCGTAATGTGAGCTTTGCCGTTTATCTGTGTGATTACGGCTTCACCACGCGGCATCCGGCGGGCTTCAAAGAGTTCTTCAACCCGGGGTAAACCGGTCGTAATGTCACCACCACCCGCCACACCACCAGTGTGGAAGGTTCGCAGGGTCAACTGAGTGCCAGGCTCACCAATCGACTGAGCCGCAACAACACCCACTGCTGAGCCAAGATTTACCATCTTGCCCCGCCCGAGGTCCATGCCATAGCAGCGTGCACAAATACCGTGCACGAGCTCACAAGTTAGCGGAGAGCGGACCTTTACCTTCTTCACGCCCTTTTCAACAAGTTTCGTGATTCGTCGGCTTAGATCTTTGTCGATCATGTCATTGCGCTCGCCGATCACTTCTCCGGTCTCAGGATCAATCACACGCTCAGCCAGCAATCGTCCATAAATGCGTTCATTGAAAGGCTGTCCGGCGATGTCATCCTCAGAAGACACCCAAATGCCTTCTTCTGTGCCGCAGTCTTCGTTGTTGATGATCATGTCCTGCGCCACATCCACCAGGCGCCGGGTCAGATAACCTGCATCCGCGGTTCGGATAGCGGTATCAGCCAAACCCTTGCGGGTACCATGCGTGGAAATGAAGTATTCCAGTGCAGAAAGACCTTCACGGAAGTTGGAGCGAATCGGCATTGGAATGATGCGCCCTGAGGGGTCAGCCATAAGACCACGCATACCCGCCATCTGTGAAATTGGACTAAAACCACCCTTGGTAGCACCTGAGACTGCCATGGTCGACAAGTTGCCATTTGGATCAAGATGCTTGCGTACAGCATCGCCAACCTTCTTGGTGGTTTCCTGCCAAACCTCGATAATCAGGTCATTTTGTTCCTGCTCTGTCAACAGACCTCGTCTGAATTCCTTCTGGACGCGCTCCACCTCAAGCAGTGCTTCCTGGATCATTTCAGCCTTCTCAGGCGGCACTGTGATATCTGCCACGGCCAGAGTTGAGCCAGACTGCGATGCATAGCGGAAACCAATGTCCTTGATGCTGTCAGCTACCCGGGTGGTAACTTCCTGCCCGTCCTGATAGTAAATGTCTTCGATCAGATCACGGACACCGCCTTTATCCAACGGAACGTTGGTAAATCGCATCGAATCCGGCAGGATATCGTTGAAAATCGCGCGTCCCACAGTTGTGTTGATGATCCGGACTTCAGGCTGACTCAGCCTGTTGTTTTGCTCGTCAAAAATCGTCTCAACGCGCAGTTTGATCTTTGTGTGCACTTGCACCTGGTCAAGCTGGTAAGCCAACATGACTTCGTTAATATCGCCAAAAACACGCCCGTCTCCCTTTTGTGGAAGAGTCTGTTCCATGGTCAGGTAATAAACGCCCAACACCATGTCCTTTCCTGGGCTGATGATAGGTTCGCCACTGGCTGGTTTCAGCAGGTTCTTGCTTGCCAGCATCAATTCACGGGCTTCAGCTACAGCCTTGCTCGAAAGGGGTACATGTACAGCCATCTGATCGCCATCAAAGTCGGCGTTAAAAGCGGTAGTTACCAAGGGATGTAGCTGAATAGCACTGCCTTCAATCAGCACGGGCTCAAAAGCCTGGATGCCAAGTCGGTGCAACGTTGGCGCACGGTTCAGCAGCACAGGGCGATCTTTGATCACTTCTTCCAAAACTTCCCAGACCTCTGGTCGGTTGCGCTCGATGTAACGTTTCGCGCCCTTGATGTTGGAGGTGTAGCCGTGTTTATCCAGCCCGGCAATAACAAAGGGGCGGAAGAGTTCCAGCGCCATCGACTTTGGTAAACCGCACTGGTTTAATTTCAAATTAGGTCCAACCACGATAACAGAACGTCCGGAGTAGTCAACACGTTTACCCAAGAGGTTGCGGCGGAAGCGGCCTTTCTTGCCCTTCAGCATATCTGAAAGTGAGCGTAATTCGCGGCGTCCACGGCGTGAGAGCATGCGCCCTCTCTGGGAGTTATCAATCAACGAGTCGACAGCTTCCTGGAGCATGCGTTTTTCATTGCGCACGATGACATCCGGGGCTCCCAGCTCAAGCAAGCGCTTGAGGCGATTGTTTCGGTTGATAACACGGCGATAAAGATCATTCAGGTCAGAAGTCGCGAAACGACCACCATCCAGCTGCACCATCGGGCGCAGGTCAGGAGGAATAACCGGCAGAACGGTCAGGATCATCCATTCAGGTTTGTTGGTTGAACGGCGGAAAGCCTCGACCACCTTCAGACGGCTGGTTGCTTTCTTGCGTTTCTGTTTACTCTTGGTCGTGCGCGCTTCTTGCCACAAACTCTCCGAAAGAGCATCCAGGTCGAGACGGCGCAGAATGTCATAGAAGGCTTCCGCACCCATATCGGCTTTGAAGATGTTTCCCCAGCGGGATTTCAGGTCGCGGTAGCGTGCTTCGCTCAGGAAGGTGAAAGGCTGCAATTCATATAATTCGTCACGCTGCTGGGCGTTTTGAGTCTTTGCAACCGCATCCGGGTCATCCAACTGGCTGCGTAAATCTTCCATTACCAGCTCAGCTTTTGCGCGGATTTCATCTTTTTGAATTTTGAATTGTTCAGTTCTCTCAGCGCGTTCTTTCTTGAGGTCTGTTTCGAGAATTTCCATTCTCTCCTTCACGACCTTTTGCACACGGGAGATGTGTTTGGCTGCGACTTCTTCGCCAACTTCCACGATGGTCTGATTGCCGCCGTCCAGTTCAAAACTGATCGCTTTGCGTATGGTCTTACCGGTCTTTTCCCGCAATTCGCGTTCAAGGCTCTGACCCTGCTGAATAACAGGCTCAAACAGGCTTGCGACTTTTTCGTCATATTCCCGGTTAACTTGCTCCATCTGAGCGTCGATATCCTTCAACTCACGATCGCGCTGTTTCTTGGTTTCTGCGATTTCGCCATTGACCTTGGCGATCAGTTCGCGCTCTGAAAGGCTGATTTCGTCTTCCAGGCGCTTGAGTGCTTTCTGGCGACCATCATCATCCACGTAGGTGATGATATATTGCGCAAAATAGAGCACACGGTCAAGATTTCGGCGGGAGATATCCAGCAACAGTCCAAGATAAGACGGGATGCGACGGGTATACCAGATGTGCGCCACCGGAGCAGCTAATTCAATGTGCCCCATGCGTTCACGACGCACAGATGAGCGGGTAACTTCCACGCCGCACTTATCACAAATGATTCCTTTGTAGCGAGGATTTTTGTACTTACCGCAGTAGCACTGCCAATCTCGCGTCGGTCCAAAGATAGCTTCGCAAAACAAACCATCCTTCTCAGGGCGCAAACGCCTGTAGTTGATTGTTTCAGGTTTGAGAACTTCTCCATAAGACCAGCTTTTAATTACTTCTGGTGACGCAAGATTGATCCGAAGGGCTTTCATATTAGTTGTTTCCACTCATACCTCCTGAATTAGACGAGGGCTTTAAGACACAAAAAACCGCCGGAAAATGGTTTTCCAGTGTTTCTTAGTTTGTAGATACGATATAATTCACGCAAATGATTATTATAGCTATAAACCTGCTTATTTGTCAAGTTTTTCCTATCAAATGAAACAGATACCTATCAAATCTTGTGCAATGGCAGATCAAAATAAAAGGTGCTTCCTTCACCCAGCGTACTCTTTACGCTGACGTTTCCACCGTGTTTATCCGCCACCGATTTAACAATCGCCAGCCCCAATCCCTGCCCCCGGTTTTCATATGCCAGGTCATCATCCACATGGAAGAAGCGCGTAAACAGCTTGGGCTGATCTAATGGAGCAATGCCTTTGCCATTGTCCTTGACAGCAATGCGCATCCAGATGGAATCCCGCTCGGCGCTGATCAACACACTCTCCCCACGCGGACTGAACTTTATCGCGTTTTCTATCAGGTTATAAAGCGCTTGCTGGACCATGACCTGGTCAGCTGAGATATAGGGTGTTTTCAAACCACCATAGTCCACGTTCAGGCTGATCTTCTTCTGCTGGGCCTGAACGCCCAGAAGCTTGATCGTGTCATCAATCGTTTCCTGTATGCTGAAGCTGGTGTAGACCAATAACCCGTCTCCATCCAACCTTTCAAGGTTCAAGACCTTGTTCACCAGACGGGTCATCGTATCGATTCCAGCATCGATTTTCTCGACATATTTACGCTGTTCCGTGCTCAGTTTGCCGATGTTGGATAGAAGTTTGGTGTGACCTTTCATCAGCCAAAGTGGCGCACGCAGATCGTGGCTGATGTTGCTGACAAACTCATTTTTCTGGTTGTTCAACTGTTGCAGCCAGCTGGTATCCCGCAGCAAAACCACTTCACCCTGCCGGTCCTGATCGCCTTCCAGTGGAAATCGCAGTACATCGTAAGTCTTGTTTCCATCCAACTGAAGTGTTTTTAGTTCAGCGCTTTTCTTGTCCTCACTGAGAAAACTCTTAAGTTTCTCATTGGCAACCCGCACCGCGCCATCCTTTTTCCCGATCAGCGCTTCGCCTTTACTGCTCGCTGCTAAAGCCGCAGTGTTGCTGAATTGGATATGACCATCCTTATCCATCACAAGAATTGGGTCCGGTAAAGCATTAAATGCCAGGCTCAGCCATCCCTTATCGTTTTGAACCTTGGAAAATTGCGCTTTGGTGTTTAAGGCAGCTGAAGCCCGGTATGCCAGTTGCTGGTAGAACTGGATGTCTTCCTGGTCAAACCAATGGTTTTGCTCAAAACCCACCCACAAAACCCCCAACGAGTCTCCACTTCCGCGCAGTTGTAAGGCTGCAATCGATTGCGGATGCGGAGTTCCCGAGGTCAGGCCAAAGTATTGATCCACCTTGAGATCACTCAGAATCAACTGGTCCTGATCGCCAATCTTATCGATGATCAAGGTGTCCAGGTAGGCATAAAGCCGGGTATTTTCTCCCTGCCCCAGGCGCAGGCGCATCTCACCCCGCCGGATTTCAGGTGATTTATCCAAAAGGATAAGTCGTGCCGATGAAGCATCCCGCGTAAGTGCCGCCCTCAAAATTGAAGAAAGCATCAAATCAAAACCTTCTCTTGAATAGTGGGATGGATCCACTGAAAGCAGCCTTGCCTGGGTGTCATTGCGGGTCTGCAAGTTCGCGCGCAGTTTCTCCAAAGCCATGAAAAGCGCTTTTTCATTTCCAGAAAGTACCGCCGGGGGAATTTGCTGCTCGTATTCCCCTTTGGTCAACTCCTGGATGCGTTCCATCACTCTTTCAAAAGGATTCGTCGAGGGACGTGCCTTGATGAAATCCTTCGGATGCCAATCGGAATTCAACCAGTATACAAAAGCCCAAACCATCGCGGAACTGATCAGCACTTCTGGCACATGGCTGACCACCAGGATCAGGATTTGCTCCAAAATCACCAGAACACTGCCTTCGCTGTAGATCAAGGCGTGCGTAAACTGGGTCAGGACGATTACCGCAGTGCTTAGCAAAAAAGACCAAACCACTTGCATCACGGTGTGCTGTTTCCAGTCGCTGTGCCATAGCGACTTTTCCCGTGCCAGTATCCATGCAAAAGTTATCCCGAGACTCGCGTAAAAGAAGATCACCATCGGATCCTGACCCAGCCGGAGATACTGCGCCAATCCTGTGCCGGCTGCGAGGATCACCGCCGGCAAAGGACCCACCAGCCCAACCGCCAGAAAGACCGGCAGGGCACTCAGGAGCATTACGACAGGCTCAGCAGAATCTCCGTTGAGTGTGAGAAGTTGTCCATCTAAAGGTCTGAAATTCAGAAAACTGAGCGGAAAAATTAATAAAGCCAGGAAAATAAACCACTTAAGTTCCCTCAGTGAGTAAGGTGTGTCCCATTTCTGCAGCTTCCAGATTGCCAAGCCAGTGCCGACTGTGAGCAAGGCAGGCAAAATCCAGAGTATTCCCCGCATTTCAGCAGCGGGCAATTGGAAGGAGGAACTTACGATGGCGAGAGTTGGCAGAAACATGTCGCATAAATTATAGCATGCCTATTCCTTCACTTGACAATTCTTCAGATGATTCTTCAGATGATTTAACAGTAAAAATCCCCGATCGATTCAAAACCGAACATAGGGCGAAGCAACATTAATCAGAGTGTAAGATAAGGCACGTCAAATCGGTTGGTATGCTTCGCCCCTACTCTGAATTTTCTGGTTTTCTTATTTCCTAAAGGTTGCGCCTTAATTGGCGGATGGATCAAGCCCCCTCCGTACGGGAGGTCCTTGATCCTCCCGAAGCTTATGATTATGTTGACGTGCCGGTGTTTATCATCCCCGAAGCGAAGCAGGATCTCGCCGTATACGCGATCTGACCCCAGGTCTCCCGGTGGTTTTTGTCATTGCGACTTCTTGCGTACAGAGTAGGGACGAAGCAAATTAAACTGATTGCATGTAAGAAGCATGACAGGTTCACAAACGTATCCCTAATCCGCTTCGCAAAGGATGAGCGTATTTACAAACCTCCAGCGCTTCTGGCATTCCACCGTATTAAATTGCTTGCGAAATAGCACACTACGTGTCACAAAAGAGGTTCGCAATGACAGCTTCTGATTGTGCCTTTCTCTGACCGCAAGTTTCCGTTGTTACACAGCAATAAAAATTACCAATTGTGCTAACTTATCACTGTCCCTTACCCCCGCTGCGCGGAATCCTGATACAAGAAATCTACTCCCGCATTTCCAAAAGCCCCATCACAAACTCGACAACTTCATATACCGTCATTTTGTCCGAATCGATCACAATCGCATCATCCGCTGCCTTAAGTGGCGCGACTGCCCTGCCCGAGTCGATTTCATCCCGGTGACGCAGTGAATCAACCACATCCTCCAGGCAGGCATCTTTGCCGTGGCTGAGATCCTCAACGTAGCGCCGTTGGGCTCTGACTTCCACCGAGGCATCCAGGTAGATCTTCAATTCCGCGTCTGGCAGCACCACCGTGCCGATATCCCTGCCAATCATCACGATCTTTCCTTTTTCAGCGATCTTCCGCTGCTGGAGCGTCATCGCCTTGCGCACGCCAGGGTAGACCGACACCTCCGAGACAACCGCATTTACGGCCGATGTGCGGATATCCCAGGTATGGTCTTCGCCGTTAATCATCACGTCAAACTGCCGTCCATCCTGACTGCTTGCCGGCAGAATGTCGATTTCGATCCGTTCTGCCAAACTGGTCACAGCCGCCTCATCAGAAATTTCAATGCCCTCTTTCAAAGCCTGAAACGCTACCGCCCGATACATGATGCCCGTGTCGAGGCACATATAACCGATCTTATTCGCCACTATAGTTCCGATGGTAGTTTTCCCTGATGCTGCCGGTCCGTCAATCGTAATGTTTTTGGGCAGTGTTTTTAGTTTTTTTTGGCACATTGTCAATTTGCTCCTGTAAAAAGATTTAATCGCACCCAAAGGACACCTTTTTGTGAGACCAATGGCAATGGCTCTCCAAGCAAAGTCTTCAGGAAATCAACTGGTTTTACCACCAGTTTGTCAATTTGTCGAAAAAGTACCACATTTCTCCCGCGGTACGCATCAGCCGCAGAGAAATCTGCATCGCTGGCTGAAATTACCAAATCCGTCTGCGATAAACTTTGCGTATTTTTCCAAGCGGTTTGATTTCTGAAAAACCAGGACAATTGCTGCTCCAAATCACCCAGATCATAAGTGATTTCTGTTTTATCTGCCCGTCCGTCCCGATCGATTTCATCCATAACGATTTCAATATCGTTGTTTGGCAGCACAATCGGTCCTGCCAGTAAGCTTAGGGTCATCGACTCTTGCTGTGACCTGACCGATCGCAGGCTGATTCCAATCGTCATGACCAAAAGGACGATCAGCAGGCTGTTGCGCAGTGCCTGCCCACTCACCTGTCCTGACCATCCCAACCTCACCAAAATAGTGGATATCACCAACAGCAAAACTCCAGCCAATATGGCTAAAAGTGCCAATCTGAAATCCTGGGTGTTTGGCGCTGTGTCGATCAATCGCCCGCTCACCATTTGAATGTAAACCAGGATCACAATCTGGAAGAAAGTAACCCCCAGGATGATTTCCCGTTTATCCGTTCCCTGCTCGATGATCGTCAAGATAATCTCTGCCGCCCCCAACCATGCTAACACTGCAGCAAAGGCCAGCAGCCCCAAATCCTGCCTGCCCAGCAGCACGCTCAGCAATACGCTAAAAGCCCAGCCAAGTAGAAATGGCAAGTTCTTCAGAGGGCGATGATTAAGTAAATCCTCCACTAAAGCCCATATCGCAAAGAATAAAGGTAATATGTTATACGCAATTGCTGCAATTATCAACTGGTAAGCTGGAATTTCATAGCTTTTACCAAAAAGGAGGAGGAGTTCCACCAGTCCAGCTCCCACACCCCCCAGACCTTCAGTGCAGAGCAGAAAAGCGCTGCTGATAAGCAACAGGCTGACAACAAAGCTGGTTAGTAGCGGCACCAAAAAGGCTTTTGTAGAGTATGAGGTTCTAATGAATTCAAATTGCCCGCGTTTTCGCCAGACCAGAAAGACTGCCACCACGACCAATGCAAGCACCCAAAAGCTGTATCCACCCAAAAATGCGAACGCCAACATACTGCCTGCCAGCACGGGTCGCTGATATTTCAGTGCCGTGAATGCCCAGCAAATTCCAGCCAGAACAAAAATCGGGGTTACAATTTGGCGCGAAAAGCTTACCAATATCGGATCGATTGCCATCCCTAAAGCCAGCAAAAACGCAAGCCTTTTTCCAAGCGCGTCCTGCCAAAACCAGGATACCAGGATCAATGAGCTGCCAGCCAGAACCGGCATCAATCTCGCAAAAAAGAAGCTCGGCTCGAAAAGGTAGAACAAAAGCGCGGTCGATCCCGCGTAGCTCATGTTGCCTGGCAATCCAGCAACATCCCCGGTTGCCATCTGCCAGGCGCTCTGGGCAATTTGAGCTTCCGCCAGGGTGAAACGCATCTCCCCCAACCCCCATACCCTCAGTCCCAATCCAAGCAGCAAAGCCAGCAGGAACCAGGCAAAAAGGGAAGGTTTCTGCCCGCTCAGTCTGTCATTTGCATCCATTTGCATATTAAGGTCTAACCTCATAAATATCTACAGTTTGACTTTCAAAAACCTTTTCCAGGTGCTCATCAAACTTGTTTTGATCCACCTGGTAAGTACTGCGTTCAGTGTTCCCAAGCACGATGTAGCGAATATTATACATGTCGATGATAGCTTGTGCCCGTTCCCACTTGCTGGTGCTGTAGAGCTCGCGCACATCGGCTTGCCGGCTGCCAATCTCCTCGTAACCACCCCGCCATTGGGCTTCGTGCCCCACCCAGCCTAACACAGTCGGCATCCCGGAAAATGTCGAGATGCTGTTGTAGGTGGTGTAGCTGCCACCCGTATCGGATATGGCTTCGGTCATAACGCCCAGCGGTGCATCTGCCAGCCACTCTGCAGCTTTCATCTCATCACCGGCGCTCAAATTAAAATCCCGCTTTCCGTCCAGCGAGAGACCACTCGCCGGCTTAAATCCATTGGTCTTGTTCCAGCCCTCTATCAGCGGAAAAGCCATCCCCACCAGCACGCCAAAAACCGCAAGCACGCCAAAGACCTTACTCCAGTCCTTCTGGCTGGCTTTCACGATCATCCACCCAAGCGCTATCAGCAGCGGCAGGATCATCAGGTAATCCAGGAAGGAACTGCCGTATTTGCCCAGTTTCTGCGCGCCGAAATCGCTCAAGATGACGCTTCCAGCCACTAAACTTGCAAAAATCAATGCCAACAGCCACCATCGGTCCCGCTTCTGGCCATCTGACCTGGGTTTAAATAGCATAACCAACCCATAGGATCCCGCCAAAGACCATAGGATCCACGCCTGGTAGTAGAACTTGAAAATGGTGTTCATCCGCCAGCCAAACTGGTCGCGCAGATAAATGAACTCCGGAACCAGGGTCAAAATCCCACCCAACAAAATCATCAGTAGCACGAACACCATCGGCTTTGCCAAAGTCGCCTGAACTGTCGCTTCTCCATCACTTTCGTTCTTTTCAGTTTCGAAAGTGTGAACCTTTTCGAAAAGCTGGCTGATTCCCAGCCAAATCAACGCGAATAGAGTTATCCACGTCCCCGGGGCAATCAAACGGTTCAAGAGGCTGTCCTTCAGCAATTCACCGGCGGAATTTGCCCCGTGCAATCCTAACAGCAGTCCTTTTGTCAATTCGATCTGCGTGCCGGCAAGCCCCAGAGCCCAACCAAAAATGAACAACACCAGAAACACTGATACCGTAACCCACAGTCCCTTCAACCAGGAAAGTTTTGAAATCTGCCCGGCTTTGCTGAACAAAAATCCAAAAATAGGCAGCAGCAAGGGTCCGAACATGATCCAGAAGTATTTCCCCTTGGTGAAGAATGACAGGCTCGGGATAACTCCGCCCGCCTGGGAGGAAAAACTCAGGTAAAAAGGCAGGAAGGCGACAATACTTAAGACGCCGCCAATCGCCCCAAAAGCAACCAATTCCCAAAATCGCTTGCCCGACCAGCCGGCCGTTCGCGCGCGGTAGAGCATGAACGCCACGCCCATAAGCAGCAAGTAAAACGGGAAATCCCAAGTGTTCATGAAGCCAATCCCGCCGAGCGTGATGACCCCAAGCGCGATGGTCAGCCCCGAAGCAGGGATAATGAACCTGCCCAATCGGACGCAGCCTTCCCAGCCTCCCATAAAAGCGTTTAACGCCTGGGCGATCGCCAACAGCACCAAGGGCATTGAGAGCATGTGCGGATGGATATCCGCCAGCAAAAAAGTAAATGCCGGGAATTCATCGATCACTTCCACAGCTCTGCCGTCCAGTGTTCTGTCCTGCACCACCCGGCTTGCCTGCCACCACGACCATCCACCTCGTTGAGGTTTGATTGTCATCGCGTATGGTTCGCGCGTCAGCTCAGGGATATCCAGCTGCTCCCAGGAGCTCTCTGGCAGCACACCCCTGGCATGCAGCATATCCAATCCACTGAACCAGTTGCCCATCGCCAAAATCATCAAAGGAGCAAGCAGAGCTAATATCGCTTTGTGCTTTCGTAAATATCCTCTGGTTCTTGTTGACTTTGCCGCTTCCTGGCGCAAACTCAGCAGATCCCAGAGGATCCCATAAGCCCCCACGGCGGTCATCCCATACCAAAACGCCGCCACCAGGTTATACCCCACGGAAGAGCTGACCCCCGTTATCCGGATCAGCATGGCAGACAAAAGATAACCAAAGTAGTAGTAGGAGATGCTGTAGCCAGACAGCCATGGATCCATCGGCGGAAATCCGGGTGATTTGAGGATTCCATTGATGAATGCCATTTCCATGAATTTTTCTGTATGGATAATCTCGGGGTTAGCCGCCCTGATCAGCGCCATCAGCACAAATCCTGATAAGAATATAAGCTCTGCCCGAATGAAAAGTTTCTTGTTCTCTTTGATCCAGGAGAGGAGACTCTTTGGCTCTATTTTGGACAGCACAAGCAGGTTGATCGCTGCCAGGATCATCAGCGCTGTCACTTGCGAAACCAGATCGTTTCGCATCAATTGGATTGTGGTAAACCACCAAAAAATTGTTCCCCAGAGTAATAATCCCAGCGGTCGGAGCAAAAATATTCCCCGGGATGGCAATTTTTTCATCTCTGCATACGCCAGCGGTAGGATGACAACCGCCAACACCAGACTGAATGCATACCAGCTTAGAACTCCAATCATGCTC
>DDWY01000091.1 GCA_002347705.1 Anaerolineaceae bacterium UBA2274
GCGACCTTTTTTCAGTGGAGTCATCTATCTAATTTGCCTTATCGTTACTTTAATGCTTGCACTGGGGATGGTGGGGTGTACCGATTCTTTAAATCGCTTTTCACCTAATGATAGTGTTGACTTCTCAGCTGAGAACGAAGAAATCACCATCACCTTTAGTTTTGACAGCAGCCTTAGCGCTGTCATTAAACCTCTGGTGGAAGCGTTCAACGAGGAGAATCCCACGATCAATGTCCAGTATGTCCCGCTGACGACAGAGGATTACAATACTCCTGATGAGACCGCTGAAGACCGCCTCCTAATGCTGGCTGAAAGCGCAGACGCAACACTGACTTCTATCCGAACTACCGAAATGAGTGGCTATTTCATCGATCTGCAACCTTTGATTGACTCAGACTCGACCTTCGCCCAGGATGATTTTTGGACCGGATCACTTTCAGCGATGGAAGATACTGAGGGACGTGTATTGGGCCTTCCGATGACGCTTTACCTGCAGGGTATTTTCTACAACAAGTCCGCTTTCGACGTAGCTAACCTCCCTTATCCCCAACCTGGCTGGACCTGGGATGATTTCCGCACTGCGACCGCTGTCCTTGCGCAAGTTCAAGGATCGGCCCCTCGTTTTGGTTATGCGGACCGGTCTTCCGCTTCGATCCTGCAGCCGCTGATCGGTACGGAACTGGTGTTGAACGATGGGGTAATTGATGCTGAATCCCTGGCTGCTGAGTTGGACTGGTATGTACAGATGGCCCGGGCAGAGCAGCTTCTGGGATTGAAAACAACTGATTCCTGGTGGAATAGCTTGTTTAGTTATGCCGATCCCCCGGCGATGTGGTACGGCAGCCTTTTTGAATTCACTCTTGGTTCTGTAACAGGGGAGATGGAAGCGATCGACCTGATGACATACTTCACTGAATCTGCGTACGACTTTGCACCATTTCCCGTTGAATCGGATGGCGAAAACGTGAACACCACGCCGGTCAGTGCGCTGTGCGGAGTAATCAGCGCTGGGTCTGAACACCCGGCTGAAGCCTGGCAGTGGTTGAAATACCTTTCTGAACATTGGCTAGTTTCCGACACCAGCTATGCCAGCAACCAACTCAACATCCCGGCTCGTCAGTCTGTGGCTGAAGCCGAGGGCTTCTGGGAGAACTATCCGACAGAGGTTCAGGAAGCGATGCAATATGGTTTGGAACATGCCTGGTTTTCCAGCCTGTATTCCCTGGCTGAAAAGGCAGTCCTGAATGCTGTGGAAGACGCGGCGGAAGGAAGGGCAACGGACTTGTTGAGCGCGCTTGAGGAAGCTGAAACAAAGCAGGCTTCCTGGCCGCAGGAAAACGCTGTTGTACCAGAAATCATCGTTGCGACACCCCAACCGTCTGAAAGTACGGCTATAGATGTTGTTACGATCAATTTCTATCATGATAGCTGGGAGTCAAAAGAAAAAGCGGCTATTACCGCATTGGTCAATCAGTTCAACAGGGATCACAAGGGCGAGATTATCATCCAGGCGGATAATATTACCCAAGAGTCATACGAGGAAGGGTATTATGCGGGGATGGCGAATACTTACGATTGCTTCATTTCCCAACTTGATTCCCAGGGAGCTGCATCCTCAGGGTCAATTCTTAACCTAACTGCTTTGATGGAAGCGGAGGAGGCGGCTTTTCAGGAGGATTTTGACCCTCTGATGCTTGATGCGGCTCAATACAACAATGGTTTGTACGCTTTGCCCCTGTATAATCAACCGGCGATCATGGTCTACAACGCCGATTTACTGGCGGAACTGGGGTTGGAACCACCGTCGCTTGATTGGACGTTTGATGAATTTTTGGCATTGATCACAGCGGTTGCTTCATCCTCAGGTAAGGAGCAAGTTTTTGGTTTTCTGCCTGATAGTCAACGGGTGAGTACAACAGAAATGTTTTTTGCTGGTTTTGGAGTTCAGTGGCGGGATATCTCAGGCGATTTTCCGATAGTATTGTTTGATACACCGGAGATGGCGGATACCCTGGTCTGGCTAAATGAACTGGAACAATCCGGGGCCCTATTTGTTGCATCTTCGGGGAATGATTGGTGGCCGTCAATAACCACCGCAATTTATGACGGGCAAATTGTTTTCTGGACTGATATTGCGGGAAATGAGGAAAAGGATTTTTTCAGTTATAACAAACCACTCTTCGAGGTTGGTATCGCACCTCTTCCTTCCACTACGAAACTAAACGGATATTACGATTCGAGTTATATGACGGGCTTTTATATCTCCAACCTGACCGATTATCCTCAGGCTTGCTGGGAACTGGCGAAGTACCTTTCGGAAGAATTGGATGTCCTGCCCGGGGTGCCTGCGCGCCTCTCAGTAGCCAGCTCGCCTGAATGGGAGGCAAATGTTGGCGCTGAAAATGCCGAGGTATACCGGGCAGCAGTGGCTAGTAATCTGGATGATGCCGAAGTTGATCCTTACAATGCCTGGTTCTGGATACCTATGAGGAATTGGTTATGGCAGGCTGATCAGAATATTGAGAATGGGAACGACCCTACCCAGGAACTGATACTCGCTCAACAAAATGCTGATGCCTATCTGGATTGCATGGCTTCCTACGATGTTTTGAGTATGAACAGTGATGAGATAAAGATAATTGTTCAATTTTGTGCATCCGAAGTGGATCCGTCCTATCAATAAAGCTTATGGAGATTCTAAACCACGAAATTTATCTTCACGCGATAACCTTTGCCCTCAAGCGCCTCTGGAACAAGCGCTGGCTGGCACTCAGCCTTGTTTTGGGTATGCTGGTCGCGGCTGCACTGGTGATTGCCATCCCGGTTTATTCGGATGGGATCAATGCCAGCATCCTTCAGACCTCTCTGAGTGAAGGTGCAGGCCGCCGCCAGGCATTCGATTTTGTGTTCCGTTATATCGGGAGTTGGAACGGCGCCGTCAGCGAAGAACAGTACGCCCCGGTCAACGAATACTTGAGCCAGCAAGCCGCTTCCCAGATCGGGCTGCCCAGCCTTGAACAAACCCGCTATCTTGCCACGTCCTACCTGCAATTGTATCCCGAAGGTGAAAAATTGGTTTCGGGCAACCGACTTGACCGGGTCAAATTGGCTTATGTGACAAATGTCTTTGATCATGTACAACTGATCGAAGGTGAATTCCCAAAAATGTCAGATGAAAACAACGGGAATATTGAAGCCCTGGTATCACTTGACCTTGCCAATGCGCTGGATCTGAACCCGGGGGAAACGTACGTCTTATATCTTCCCGCCAGCGGGGATACGCCGGCATATCAGCGGAGCATTACGATCAGTGGTTTGTGGATTCCGGACGATTCCGAGGACGACTTCTGGTCGTTTTATTCAGACAGTTCATTTGAAAAGAAACTGCTCGTACCAGAGGAATCCTGGTGGGCTGCTGTTGCTGATCTTGCAAATCCAATTGACGAGGCAGCCTGGCGGCTAACGCTGGATGGCAGCAGCATCACCAGTGAACGCGTCTCCCTTTTGCTGGCCCGGATCATCCAAGCGCAAAACTACACCGCCTCCCTCCTGCCTGATACCGATCTGGAGACCTCACCGGTGACGGCGCTACGTGAATACCGGTCCAAGGCCCAATCGCTGTCTGGTTCGTTGTTCGCCTTCAGCGCACCGGTGCTGGGTTTGGTGCTGTTCTTCCTGAGCCTGGCAGCGGGATTGTTCATCCACAGCCAGAAGAGCGAGATCGCCGTCCTGCGCAGTCGCGGCGCTCCGCGGCTGTGGATTCTGGTGGTCTACCTGGTCGAATGGGGACTGCTGGGACTGGTTGCCTGGGCCCTAAGTTTGCCAGTTGGTCTGCTCCTGGCCGGGTTGATGGGAAGAACCCAATCCTTCCTCGACTTCTCCAATGCGGCTGCTTTTACACCTCATCTTGGATTCCAAAGCGCAATGATGGGATTGCTGGCAGTGGTGATTGGGATTGTCGCCTGTCTCATTCCCGTGTGGCGGGAGGGACGCAATACCGTGCTCTCCTATAAACAGGAACGGGCTCGCTCCCGGAAGAAACCCTTCTGGCAGCGCTTCTATCTGGACCTCGCCTGCCTGCTTCCCGCACTGTATGGCTGGTACACTTTGCGCTCCCAGGGGCGTTTGAGCCTGTTGGGACGGGCTGTTGGCAGCGCCGATCCCTTCCAGAATCCCTTGCTCTTCCTTTTACCATCGCTCTTTTTGTTGGGTTGTGGTCTGCTGGCGCTTCGGGTTTTGCCTCCGCTGCTAAATCTCTTGGCAGCACTATCCACCCGCCTACCTGGTGTGACTCTGCCTTATGTCTTACGTCAATACGCTCGTTCGGGTCGCTCATATCAAGGTGTGTTACTCCTGGCGATCTGTACGGTTGGATTGGCGGCGTTTGTCGCCTCAGAAGCCTTATCGCTGGACCAGACAACTCATGACAGTATTTATTATTCGGTTGGCGCGGATCTGAACCTCGCGGAAGGGGGAGAATACATCACCGGGCAGGATGAAGACGATCAGGACAGCGGATTGTGGAATTTCCTGCCTATCGAAGATCATTTGACTCTGCCAGGAGTAACTGCTGCTGCACGTGTGGGTGATTATTCGGTGAGCCTTTCCGGCAACGGTTATAAAACCAGTGGCCGGCTTTTAGGGATCGATCGAGCCGACTTTGCACAGGTGGCTTTTTTCCGGGAAGATTTTGCCAACGAACCATTGATTAGCCTATTGAACCGCTTGGCTGCCAGACCGGATGCTGTGCTGGTAGACCAACAAACCTGGGAGGATTTTGGGCTGAATACAGGGGATTCGCTTACTTTGAAAGTCGATATTCAGGGAGAGACATTTGAAATCTCCTCGACTGTGGTCGGTGTGTTCACCCGCTTCCCGACCTGGTCTCCGGAAGATGGAGAGGCGCTGTTCGTTGCCAACCTGGATAACATCTTCGAATCGGTCGGGGCGATTCAGCCATACGACGTTTGGCTGGAGACGGAACAAAACGCAGACTCGTCTGCCATTGTGACCGGCATCAACCAAATGGGGGTGGCGGTGATCACGGTTCAGGACGCACAGGCTCAATGGCAGGAGGCTGTCCAGGAACCGGGACGACAGGGCGTGTTGGGAATGCTCTCGGTGGGCTTCCTGGCTGCTGCGGGACTGGCAATTGTCCTGGTTTTGCTCTATATCCTCTTCTCATTCCGGGAACGGGCCATCCAACTGGGTGTTCTGCGCGCCATCGGGATGACCGTGCGGCAAATGCGACAAGCTATGGCGGGTGAACTGACGTTCCTGATCGTGTGCAGTCTGCTGATCGGCGTGGGGATTGGTGTATTGGCGGTCCAATTATATGTGCCCTACATGCCGGTTCAGAGTGGGATTGGCGTTGATACTTTGTCGCACATCAGTCAGATTGCCTGGTTGGCTATTGGACAAATTGCATTATGGTTCATTGCAGCACTTGGGTCAGGGGTTGCCCTGTTGATCGCTGCACAACGCCGGATGAATCTGTATCAAGCCATCAAGTTGGGAGAGACCATTTAACATTGGGAGATTATGATGAGGAATAAACAGCTATTGCGTGTAGCTATACGGTTTTTTATCCTAACATTTATACTGACTTCCTGCAATGGAGCAAGGGGGAAAACAACACCGACGCCTGTTCCAACGCCCATCACCGTAGAGAAACCAGTGTATACCGTTGAACGTGGTACGGTGACTGAGGTAGTGCAGCTCACCGGCCGTGTGACTCCCGTTCAGCAGGAAAATCTTTTCTTCCTTTCAGATGGTGTTGTTGAAGAAGTGTTGGTCGAGGCGGGTGATTTTGTTGAGATAGATGCGGTATTGGCGAGATTAGATGAGCCGGAACAATATCAGGCAAACCTCGCCACGACGGAATTATCCTATATTCAGGCCCAACGAAGCTTGGAAGAGATCACGCTTGATCTGCCAGTCAAATTGGCAGAAGCCGAACAGGCTCTGGAGGATGCACTTGAAGAATTGGAATATGCACAAGCAGCTGTTGATACGGTAGGGGCTCCACGAGTAACGGATACTCTAATGCTGGAAAAATTCCGCGCTGATTATGCCATCACCGAGCAGAGCCTGAAAACCGCTCAAGCACGTTATGATGCACTGGCAGGGCGTCCGGAAACCGATCAGGAACGCTACAATGCGCTGAATGCGTTGATTGAAGCCCGCAGGGCGCATTATCTGGCTGCAATAAACTTGAATTGGGCAGAGGGAAATCTCACCCAGTCGGAAATTGACCAGTTGCAGACTGATTTGATCATCGCTCAGGCTAACTATGACAAAGCGGTAGCCGAGGTGGAACTCTGGGATGCTGATAATCCAACGGGTGAACTTGCGATGGCGGAACTGGTCCTGGCTGATGCAGAAGCGCGTTTCATAATGGCTCAAAAAGCCCTGGAAGCTATTGAGCTCCGAGCACCTTTTGCCGGACAGATTCTTTCGCTTGGGATTGCGCCTGGAAGTTCTGTCAGCGCTTATCAGGCTGTGATTACGTTGGCAGATCCTTCCAGCCTGGAAATCCGTGCCATTCCAGGTGCAGATGACCTGCTCAAGTTGGGTATCGGACAACAGGCTGTTGTACGCCTTTCCTCCCAGTCCGGACAGGAACTGGCAGCGCAGATCATAAATCTACCGTTGTCAATCGATGATGAAACAGGGTTGGACAACAACGTTCACCTCCAGCTTGAAGATCCCACCATCACCATGACGTTGAACGAAGCGGCGGTGATCCTGATTACCATTGATGAGCGGGAAGATGTCCTCTGGCTTCCACCGGCAGCGCTGCGTACCTTCCAGGGTGAAACGTATGTGTACGTAGATATTGGTGAGGTGCAGCGCCGGGTCAACGTCATCACTGGGCTTGAATCCACGGACCGGGTGGAAATTGTATCCGGCCTGGAAGAAGGCCAGACTGTGATCGGGCAGTGATAATGATTGAATGTAAAAATCTCGTCAAGATTTACACCCAAACCGGCGTGGATGTCGTCGCCCTTCAGGGGCTTGATTTACAGGTTGACTCCGGAGAGATGATTGCCATTGTGGGCGAATCGGGATCCGGGAAGTCCACTCTGCTCAATATGATCGGCGGCTTGGATCGGCCGACGGCGGGAAGGGTGTCTGTGGCGGGACAGGATTTGCAGAAGATCGGCGAAAAGGAACTGGATTACTACCGCTGCCACGAAGTAGGTTTCATCTGGCAGCAGACAACCCGTAACCTGACGCCATATCTGAGCGCGCAGGAAAATATTGAGCTCCCAATGCGGCTGACGACTCGTTCCACCACTCAACGAGAAATTCGAGCCCGGGAACTTTTGGAGTTGGTTGGCCTGGCGGATCGGGGCCATCACCGCCCCGAGCAGCTTTCCGGAGGTGAGCAGCAGCGGGTGGCGATCGCATTAGCGCTATCGAATCAACCTGCGCTCCTATTAGCAGATGAACCCACCGGTGAACTGGACTCGATGACCGCGTTGAGCATCTACAATCTGCTAAAGGAAGTAAATCAGAGCTACGGTACCACGGTGGTGATCGTCTCTCATGATCCGGGGATTTGGAAGCATGTCGGGCGGGTCGTTGCCATTCGGGATGGAAAAACGAGCACGGAAACGACACGGATCATGGAAGTTGATCCAGGGGAAACCGAGGAAACGCCCGAACATTCAGAGGAATTATTACTGGTCGATTCGGCCGGAAGGGTGCAAATCCCGAAGGTGGCATTGAAACAGACCCGTATTGGCAGCCGGGTACGATTGGAAGTTAAGGAGGATCAAGTCGTTCTGCATGTCGTTGAAGGCTATCGGCGAGAAATTGCAGAGGATAGCTCGGAAGATGAAATGATTGCCCTCGTTGAAGAGGAACCTTTACCGGAGGCTGATCATAACATATGGAAGAAGATCTTGTCCTGGTTCGAACGGAGAAAGAAATGACCGAATCGGATTTTCTACTCCAAGTAGATAACGTAAGCCGTACTTTCCAAACCCCAGGTGGAGATGTCCATGCCTTGCAGGGGATTACGATGAATATCCCCAGAGGCTCTCTCGTTGCATTAAAGGGGCGCTCCGGATCCGGTAAGACAACCCTGCTGAATATTTTGGGAGGATTGGATCATCCGACTTCAGGTAAAGTGATCTTCAATGGACAGTGGTTGGGCGGTTTGGGGAATGAAGCGTTAACCCGCCTGCGGAGGGAACAGATCGGCTTTGTTTTTCAATCTTTTGCATTGCTATCCACCTTTTCAGCGATTGAAAACGTGGATTTCATACTGCGTTTGGCGGGGCATTCTCTGGATTTCTGCCAAAAAAGGGCGTTGCAGTGTCTAAAAGTTGTGGGATTGGCCAACCGAAGGAACAGCCGTCCGGATGAACTTTCCGGGGGGCAGCAGCAGCGCATAGCTATTGCCCGGGCAATAGCAAACCAACCGGCATTGATTTTGGCGGATGAACCAACGGGCGAACTGGATACCGGAACAAGCCGCCAGATCTTTTGTCTCTTTCGCCGCCTGGTTGAGGAAGAAGGTAATTCAATTCTAGTCACATCGCATAATCCATTGGTTGATGAGATTGCAGACCAGATATTTGAAATAGAGGATGGAAGAATAAAATAAAACCAATGACTCGAAATAATGGGGAAGGGAAGATCTATTGTTTCATTTTCTGTTTCTTAAGTAATCAGCGATGTCAACGGAGAAGGTAATAGATGGACGCCGATCAGAAGCATCCAATGCCCAATGTCATTAATCGTTGTGCAAGTTAATTGCTTTGCTGTTTTCTCACTTTTCTCGTGAAGTGATGCTTGCGCATTATGAAATATTTGGTATAATCATGTTAACAGTACCCACCACGCCTCTGCTTTGCATGCGCACCGAGGTGGGTCATTTATTTAGACAACTAAGGTGGAAAAAATTTGGTCCTAAAACCGGCAACTACAATTACAGACCAGATTGTTTTGCTTCAGCAACGAGGCATGGTCATAAGTGATATAACGCAGGCCTCTGATTTTCTCCAATTGAACCATTATTATCGCTTGAACATATACTTTCATAAGTTAATGGATTCTCGCGATCATTTCAGCAAGAATACAACCTTCTCTCAGCTTATTGCGATTTATGAAAATGATATATGGCTGAGAAATAGGATTTTACCTTTCTTGGAGTGGATCGAGATCAAGGCTAGGTCTATCACTGCCAACTATTTGGGATTAAATCATGGCTCTGATGCGTTTTATAAGGTCGGAATTTATAAGAACGCCTCACAATATCAACAATTACAGTCCAAAATCACTTCGCAAATCTCGAGAAACTCAAAAGATGCCGTTGTTCGTCATCATCAGAAAAATTATCAAAACCAATTCCCAATATGGGTTATTGTAGAGTTTTTGTCTTTCAATATGCTCTCCAGGTTCTTCTCAAATCTTCAAACAAGCGATAAAAAGAGTATTGCAAAACAATTTAATAACTCCAACGATCGTCTATTTGAAAATTGGTTGCATGTGCTTAGCGTCCAAAGGAATATTTGTGCTCATTATGGATATTTGTTTAGAAGGATGTATGCTATTCGGCCAATAATCGCGAAATCATTTAATTGGGGCCCGACAACAAATGGAGAGCTGTTTGCACAACTTTTAGTGATTAAACATTTATCCGATCCGCAGCAATGGCAAAGGTTTGTGAGGGTGTTAGATGCAAAGGCGACAAATGACAAATATTTTGATCTAACTGATTATGGGTTCCCTAATAACTGGAAGACACTATTGTGAGTATAGGAAATTTGAGTCTTATTGCCGGTGGGGGAGGGAGCTAGAAGATGCCTTCTCTTGGTTCAGGTGGAGAAAACAATGAACGGAACAGGATCTTTTATTTAGTTTGAAAGCGTTAGTCTGATATTTTCAGCCCCTTGATTGTGAGAGAGTGATTATTAAAAAAGAGTCTTATTTCCAATGGGGGAGGGGGTTAGGACCTAAATTTACTATCGGAGAGGCCCAGCTATTGAGGGAACTCTTGAAGGAAGTCAGCGACATCGAAGTAGAGAGCTTTAGGTGGACGTCGGTCAGAGGCATCCAGTGTCCCAATGTAATCAAAAGTGGTCTGGATGTTATCATGCCCCATGTTCTGCTGGATTTTCCCCGGATCCATGCCGGCCAGATAAAGGATTCTGGCGTAGGATCTCCGCAAGCTATGAGGGGTGAGCACTATAATCTTCCCGTCCACGACAATCGAATAGATTCCAACAATGTCCTGGATCGCCCGGGTGGATAAAGCATTTTTACGTACTTTCTTATAGCCTTTATAGAACCCCCGGAACACAGGCCCAGAAGTGATGCCGGCCGTCAAGAGCCAGTCTTCCACAACGACCAGGATCCAGTCCATGTCCCCATAGGGAATCAGCCTTTCTTTATCACCTTTGCCATGGCGAATATGGAGCGAGAGTTCACCACCAAAGGTTTGTCTGAGATCAGCCACAACCAATGAAGACGCTTCTTCAGCGCGAATCCCAGTGGTGAGCATCAATCCGAGAAGCGCTGTGTCCCGTTTGCCTTGAAGCGTCCTGCCGCCCGGCAGGGAAAGCATCTCCTGGGCCTGCTCAGCCGTAAGGCGGGGGAATTCGCTGTCAGGCGTGTCCTGGGAGATGGTTTCGTTGGCTTTTACGGCCGATTGGATAATCCCACGCTCAAGTCGTAGATAGATTTCATCCACAACGCTTTTGATATCCGCAAAGGTCTGGACCTGGTCCGATTGAGACGCAGCCTGGCGTGTCGCTTCCATGAGTTGGCTTCTAATGCCCATATCATTGACCAGGGCTCTGTAGCGGGAGCGAATGGTTGAGAGATGGGCGTTGATGGTGGCTGGCGCCAGACCGGTTGTGCCATCGCCGCGAATTTTTCCCTCTCGTTGGAGGTAGTAGCAATAAGGCTGCAGGCTGGGGATCGAATGCCAGGTCAGGTTCATCATATCGAGCCAGTCCATGAAACGCTGGATGCGGCTTAGTTGGTCCTTGTTGGGATTGTCCGGCATCAGGACCTGATTGCTGAGTTTGAGCGGTTGTAAGGCGGTATCCTTCATTTAATTAGCACTTTCACTAAGGACAGCATGAGTAAATTCAAGAGAAAGGCTCTCATAGACAGATTACTATGATTATACCCTATTACTGCTTATTCCTCAACATATAAGAA
Organism: Anaerolineaceae bacterium UBA2274; assembly: GCA_002347705.1. Classification (GTDB taxonomy): domain Bacteria; phylum Chloroflexota; class Anaerolineae; order Anaerolineales; family Anaerolineaceae; genus Mesolinea. The sequence goes on from DDWY01000091.1 coordinate 11,182, forward strand.
GTAAAAATAGGCTAAATCAAGGAGTTTTCACTGAAAAAGATAGCATAAATCGGCAGTACTGTCATTTTATGTTATCTACCTAACAAAATAAGATTATTATATATTTCCCCTGGACTTGATGTGTGTGCTCAGGAAAATCACTTAACAAATCAATGACCGCTTTACTAACAGCTTCTTTGGCTCGATGTCCCACCAGTGTCACACAATAGCACCCTATCTCTTTTTTGTTTGATTTGAGATATCTCGCCTGCTGCTCTTCTGCCAGTTCTTGTTTACCGCGCCGACTTATCATGTTCTCTGAATCACCAAATCCTTTGACCTGGTTGTAGAATAACATTTATTTTATGGCAACGTTCGTTATTTTGGTAAGATTATTTCTTAGGCAATGCTCATTGACGAAGACAGGGATAGGAAGTGTAATTAAAACAACGGATATGAAAGAAAGAAAAAATCTATACGAAATTATCTTATTAATATTTGAATATTTAGAAATAATATTATATATTAACGCGATTAACTGACGATTGGCCAATCCTGCAACTTTTAGAGATTAAAATCCCTGGGTTAGCTCAATTCCAGGAATGACCCGCCAAACATCGACTTAGAGGAAAACCCGCCTTATCCCCCAGTCCTTGAAAAATCCTACCTACCCAGACATCCATCCACGATTTTCTCGCCAATTTCAAAAGGAGTCACTTCCTGCAGCCCCTCCCAGCCCGGCATGCTGTTTACTTCCAGCACAAAGAGTTCCCCCGCCTCACTTCGCATAAGGTCAATCCCGCAGTAGTCAGCGCCCACCGCCCGTGCCGACTGCAGGCTTGCTGTGCGGACTTCCTCATCAATGGCGTAGGCGATGGGTTTTGCGCCAACTGAGACGTTTGTCTTCCATCCATCCGCCACGCGCTCCATTGCGGCGATGCACTCTCCACCCGCCACCAACACCCTCAGGTCGCGGTTCCCGTGTGGAATGAATTTCTGCAGGTAGTACACATACCCTCCCAATTTCAATGCCCGGCATACCCGCCCAAACGTGTCAGCCTCTGTCACCCGCACTATACCCACCCCGCGGCTTCCGAAGAGTGGTTTGATCACCACATCGCAGCCCAGTTCCACAAACGCCTCCATCGCCACAGCAGCGCCGTCTTCCATCACGCACGTCTCGGGCACCCGCAACCCCGCTAATTGCATCAGGCTGAGCGTGTAGTATTTATCCACCATTTTCTCGATGGCATACGGGGAGTTGATCACCCGCAAACCGCTGTTTTCCAGTTGGTGCAAGGCGTCCATCCGGAAAATGATTTGTTCCAGGCTTCCCCCCGGCACCTCCCGCACAAAAGCTACCTCAAACTGTGACAGGGATTCGCCTGCAAAAGTGACCGCCATCTCCTTCCCCAGTTGTGCGCAGACATTCTGGATATTGGCAAAACCGGGTTCAAATCCCCTTTTCTTCAACCCCTGCGCAAGTCTCTCACAGTGCCATGCGCCCTCCGTCCCAAAGATGATCGCCTTTCTAGTCATAATTATTCCCTTTCAGAACTGCCGCCAATCCTGATTCATCAATGGTTCCGGCATGAAACACAGCGCCGCTATCCAGACTCATAAGAGTGACCTCTGCGGGCGCGAACAACCCCGGGTCAACCTGATAAAAGCCACCCACCTCCTTCAGCACCTGTAAAAAAGGTTTCCCATACATCGGGCTGCGTGAGGAGGGCATTTCCTCCGCGAGGCGCTTCATCTTCTCCTCCGGGGTTCCCCGAAGGAACAGACACACGCTTGCACCCAGAAACACCATATCGTTCGTCCACCCAAGAGCTGTCAGGTTATCCCCTGGCAGTGGTGCAATCGGACAGCTTCCCATTCCACTGGTGACCTTCCGCAGGTCAAAGCCTATTTGGTGCAACTTGTGCAGCCCCGTCTCCAGAGACCTCGCAGCAATTTGTACCGAGCCGGCCAGGCATGCTGTTGGCGCAACCATCAAGGTCAGGTTTTCCGGGTCCACCTCGCATAAGTCAGCCAGCTTGCGACAGGACTCGTCCCCCGGCAGACCTGGGCTTTCCAAGATGAGCACAGCCTTCTCACTTTTTTCATGGTATCCTAATGCCTGCCCAACTCCCAAATTCGGATTGAGCAGGCAACCCGGTCCCGAACCCATGGCGCGAAACTCTCCATCGTCCACCGCCCAATGTGCCGCCTGACTCAAATAGCAGGCTTCCAGCGGATGGTCGCTTAACACGGATATCCACATCCAGGGCATGCCCGCCGTTGGCTTCTTTTCAATCCAGGTGGACCCCAACCCCGCCATGCCTACCTGCACCATCAGCAGTCCGGCTTGCACACCGCCGCTTGCCGCCGCTCCGCAGTCGAAAAGTTTCGTCCCGCAACGAAATTTGTGAACCGAAATACCAAGGTCTTCTGCTTTTCCTTCTGTGGCCTCCAACATCTGCCTGGCGCGTTCATTTAAATTCATCATGGAATAATTATTATCTCTCCCTTACCCATTTCAAGGTGGTCGCCAGTATAGCGGCTCAGGCTCAAGTCCATCCACTCGTAAGGCATACTTATGCCCATCCCTTCCAGTGCGCGCAGGTAGAGGTGCAGCCAACCCGGATCAGCTTTTCCTGCTGCCCGAAAGCCAAGCGGCACATCCTCCAAGCGGGATGTCACCATGCTGCCTCGCTTCATCCCGGTTCCGGCAAATTTCCCAGCCCCCTCCCGGCAAATGACGGTTCCCGCCAGCATACGCCAGGCGCAAAAATCACCCGCATGCCCCCCAACCCAAATCAACCCGCTGCGCATTCCCGCACCAACCCCCCTGCCGGCATCCCCATCCACCAGGATGGTCCCGCCGGTCATTCCTCGCTTCTCACCGGCTTCCGCTGCCCCACACCAGTCACCGGCACATCCTGTCACATGGATGGTACCGCCCTGCATGTCCTTCCCAAGGCAGTCACCTGCATTGCCGCACACTTCCAGGACGCCGCCCCTCATCCCATCGCCCGCTCCCCAACCGGAATTTCCTTTCACGATCAACCTGCCATTTTGCATGTTCCAACCGGTATGGTCGAGACAGCTGGTATCGCCTAGCAAAAGAAGCTCATCCTCCATGCGGCCGGCGAGGCGCACCCTGCATACCTGCCCAAGCCCCACCTTCCGCCCATCCACTCTCACCGCCAATTGGTTAATTTCGCTTTTGGCCCGTCCCAACACGGTTTCCGGCAGCACCCCGCGCAAATCGATCCTCTCCCCACCCACTGTAGAAAATTCCAGACTCACCCGCAACGTTCAGCAACCTTCCAATATCTTATGCAAGTGCAGTTGATATGGTCCCAGTTTACCACCGTAATTGCCCGCCGTGATCCCAAGCACCCCTCCCCTTCGGCATGCCGCCAGGATCCCCTCCTGCATAGCCCGGCCCATGGACTCCTCGTTCAACCCATCAATGACAATCTCGTAAACTGCCCCTGCGTCTTCCGGCAGCCAAGTATCCACACGACTACGAAGCGTGGGACAGAAAGCATCGTTGGTGGAGGCGCGCACATTAACATATTTCGATAGAGGCTTACTCGGGCTGCGGCAAATCCCTCCCGGGAAGGGCGCAACCACTCCCGGCACACTCCGGATCGCCCGGACAGCCGCCTGCGCTGCTTCCAAAAGGGGCAATCTTTCACATCCCAGAAATATCAGGTTTCCACCGCCCACACCTTGAGTCATTCCAAACGATTCCTCCACCAGGAATTCTCCGTCCGCCACAGGGATTCGCCAATAACGCCTCCCGTTCAATCGTTTGCTGCTCTGAAATCCATCGGCATAGTAGCGCAACTTCCCGCCCACCTTTGTGGTTTTCTCTCCCTCCAGTCCATTAAAACAAGCCGAGGTGGCCGAGGTCAGAACCCCCTGACCTATCCGTAGCATCAGATGTTCCTCCAGCTTTTCGGGCGAATAGCTGTAAAGCAGGGCAACTTGTCCCGGACGTCCGTCAGGGGTTTCCTTTAGCGAAAGGATTTCTCCCGATCCCGCCTCGCATCCGCACCCGATGATGGAAAAAGCCAACCCGGTGGCCGCCGCCACCGCCTGCTGCGCCAGTTCCGGGCTATCGGCTGTGATAATCAGCCTTGCAGCCCACATCGGGAACGCTTCCGCGAAGGTATCCTCAATCAGCACGCCGTTGATTTGCATGCGACCTCCCGTAACTTTTCTATTCTCATTTCACCCAATGCGTACTGCCTTACCGGCACACTCACCAATTCAGCCAGTCTGTTGTGCAGGCGGGACAGACGCTCCCGGTCCCAGGCCGGCCGGGTCACCAGCACCTCACCATCAGCTCTTTCCACCAGTTCACCCTCTCGGGCAACCACCCATCCATTGCGCATCACCCAGGCAGGTCTGGCGAACATAGTCTCGGGATTCTCCTGCTTCCGGTAACAGCGGATGTCCGCCTTTGCTCCAACGCCAAGGTGTCCCCGGTTGTCAAGCCCCAATGCCCGCGCCGGCCCCCAGCTTGTCATGGCAAACACTTCACCCAGGTTGAATTCCCGGTCCACCTCAGCCAACCGGGTTGCTTTTCGGGCTGCCGGGTGCACATGCCTCAGCATTTCCTGCCGGGTTGCCCGGTTCATCAACCACGCGATCACCTGCGGGTATGCCGTGAAACGTCCGCCATTGGGATGATCCGTGGTCAGAAACAACCGCTCCGGATGATCAAAGCGCAGCATCAATTCCAACCCGGTTGCCCACTGCACGGCAGACGGGGCATCCTTCATCCGGTATGCAAGGGGCAGGGCGCTCATTCCACCTTCTCCTTCCAGTTGACGGCTGATCCATGGCTGGCGGGTCAACCGGCGCAGCCGGTCCAACCCGCTGGTATCCGCGGAGACTGCCAGAGCGCTTCCAAATACTACCTGGCCAAGGTCAAAAGTCAAGTCCGGGTGGTTTTCCAATTCTTCCGCCACCTGCTCTGCGGCCGAGTTGTATCCTCCCTGCGCATCTTCTCCATACGCATAAAACTGAATATGACAAAAGTGTGCCCGCTGTCCTTCCAGCGCCCGAACAGTCTCAAGAAATGAAGCGTAATTCCCAGGACGCCCCAGGTTCCCGGCATGGATGTGCGCTGGATGGGGTAAGCCTAATTCATTGGCAAATTCTACCACCCGGTACAAAACCTGCCTTTGGGTAAGACCACCCAACCCGATCGGTTCGTCCAATTCAAGCGCTGGTCTCCCCGATTTCCAGGCGAGGCCTCCGCCGGGGTTTACCAGCTTGACCGCATACCCACCCGAGGCTTCCAGCAGCCAGGCCAGTGTATCGCGTATACGATTCCTGTCGTCATCTGCCAGGGCTTCCAGCAGCATCCGGTTATCTCCCATCAACGTATAGGTGCCCCGGTCAACCACCTCCATCTGCTGTAAATCAGCCATCGTGGACCGGGCAAAAAGCGGTGCGCTGGCTGCATCCATCACAGTGGTGTAACCCAGGCACAAGTACTGCTCAGCGGCAAACCTTGCCTGGTTTGCCAAAGCATCCAGAGTCCCGCAATCGTTGAGGAGGAATCGACGGGCGGCGTTCAAACCGGAACCCGCCACATGGGTGTGGATTTCAACACCTGCGGGAGCCACGATCATCCCTCGGGCATCCATGATTTCGGCGTTGCCAGCCGTCGCTTGGGCTGGGACAATGTGCCCCTCATCTACCCAAAGGTCGCGCGCCTCTCCTTCCACGCCATGTGCAGGATCGTAAAGCTCTCCGCCGCGAATGACGATCATGACGGCACCCGCCCTTCCAACAGCCCGACCAGAAGCGTTTGGATTGTGGGTCTCCCGCTTTCCACAAACTGCTCGAGCAGCAATGGTACACCATCCAGTCTCGCCATCGACCCGGCTGCGTCCACACCCACCTGCGTAACGGGCAGCCAAACGGCAGGCTTCCAGGAAGGCTGGATAGGATCAATCAGGATGGTGTTCACCCCTTGTAAACGGATAGCAAAGTTTTCCACAAGGGTGCTTGGATTTCCCACAAACAGGCAGGCATCCATCCACCCATCATTAATCAATTTCGATGTCTTCCAACAGCGGGGAGAGATTTCTTCAAAATCCTCCCCCGAAAACAAACCACCGGCAATTCCACCAGTGGAAAGCAGAGTCTCTGCCACCACAACCGAATTAGCGCCGATCGGTAAGTACTGGCCATACCAGCGTCCGCACCGGTTAAGGTCCCGCAGCCATAACAAGAGCTCCCTTGCTGTTGGTTCCCCGGCCTGAAGGAAGGATGAGTCAACAAAAATAACGCCCGTGGAAGCAGAACGCATGGCATCCATGGTCTTCCGGTACTTCTGCGGCACTTCCGGTGTTTCATCCGCCAATACCAACCGCAGCTGGCGGATCGTCTCGAATGATTCAAGTGGACTGATGATGAGGCTGTTGTCTATCGCACACCTGCTGAGGAACTCTGCCAGTCGCGGGTGGGAATGTTTGGGTTCAGCTCCACAGATAAATACCATTTCCACCTCCTTCAATTCCCCCAGAGTAGCGGAAAAGCCGCCTACCTCCTTCATGGAAATGTTGAGATTATTTAATGTCTCATCCTCAACCGACAGCACACCGTGGTATTTCCTGACGATCCGCAGTGCACCTTCAACAGCAACGTCAGGCACATCGGCTGACAGCACCACCAGTAATCTGCGGGCTGATTCCAGAATGGTTAATGCCTGTGTGAATTGATTTGTCGGGATTGAGTATTCATCGCCCACGGCAATGCTGCGTAATACCCACGTGTAATTTCTCATCCCGAATTCGCACTGCGGGCTGAGGCGGGTAAGCCGACCTTCGTCGATACTCAAACGAAGGTCGGCACAATGGAGGCTACAAAAAGGGCAGGTAGCCCGTAAATCATTGGTCATGTTCCAGCCAAGAGAAACTGCTGGTTACTCTGTTGAAAACTGCGTTTCAATGGCATGGTCAACAGAGGTCTTGGCTGCATCGAGGGCTTCCTGCGGCGTGGCGGCACCCAGCTCGACCTGCTCAACCGCTTTTTGCAATGCCAGGTCGCTGTTGCCCAGGGCGGAAAAAACAGGGATGGACACTGTATTGGGTAGTGAATCGAACCCTGCCTGCCGCAGTGGGTTTTCAGCTACCAGCCCTGCCACCTCATCCCAATCCATGGCGTCTGCATAAATGGGGATATACCCTGTCTGGCTGGTTAGAAAGATGGAACTATCCCTGGAGACCATGAATTTAACAAACTCCCAGGAAGCGTCCACCAACCGTTGATCGCCATTTTTGAAAATCACCAGGCTGCCGCCGCCTAGCGGAACCTGACGCTCATCTCCAACTGCGGGGAACATGACTGCACCCACATCGAATGTGGCTTGTTCCTTAATGCTCCTCGCCATGGAAGTTGAACCGATCAGCATCCCCAGCTTGCCGGCCAGGAAATCCGTCAATGCTTCTTCATGCTGGTTGATAGGCATCACCTTGTAGGTATTCACCCAATCAGACCAGAGCTGCAGCATCTCCACTGCCTCCGGGCTGTTATAAAGCATCTCTGTTTCATCTTCGTTGACAATTTGCCCGCCATTTTCCAAAATAAGCGTGCTCAGATACCAGTGCGTGTCAGGCCTTGTATTCAATCCCCACTGGGTGGTACCCCCACTTGCCTCACTCGAAATTGTCAACGCCTGGGCAATTGTCAACAGCTCATCCAGGTTCTGCGGAGGAGAATTAGGATCCACCCCCGCTGCAGAGAACAAATCTTTGTTATAGTACAGGATCGGGACCGAGTTGTTGAAAGGCATGCTCCAAATTTCACCACCCGCAGTATTGTAATCCCAGAATGCTGTGCGAATAACCGCCGGGTCAAAACTTTCATCCGCTGACATGATCTCTTCCATGGACAATATGGCTCCGCTGGTACCCAGCAGCGGAGCTCCGCCTAATTGGGCAACATTTGGCACCGTATCCCCGGTGATTGCGCTGTAGACCTTCGCCATGGCAGTGGTGTAATCGCCCTGGTATGTGCCAATGACCGTAATTCCAGTTTGAGATTCGTTGAATCGTGCAACGAGTTCTTTCACCGCCTCACCACTGTCGCCACCCAGGGCATACCAAAATTCCAGGGTGATATTACCTTCTTTATCAATACTTCCCCCTCCACCCCCGGTCTCATTTCCACCACCACAGGCAGATAGCAGCATAGTGATCAAGAGGATGAAAATAAAGGAAAACTTGAATTTCATCATTTACCTTGCCTTTCTAATTAAAACACTGGATTTCACATTACCAGCGCCATGACCGCCTTCTGTACATGAAGCCTGTTTTCGGCTTCATCGAAGGCAGCCGATAACCAACCGTTTCCGGAAGTCTTATCAATCACATCGTCAGTTACCTCAAACCCGCGGTCAGCGGGCAGGCAGTGCATATAAATGGCTTGTTTGTCTGCTATGTCCATAATATCCGAGTTACAGATCCAATCCTTGTGCTCGTCAAATATTTCCTGGGTCTTCTTGGGGTCTGATTGCCCAATAGGAGCTTTGAAAATCGGTGTGGCGCACCATGCCTTGGGGTAAACCACGTGAGCGCCTTTCACCCCATCCTCAAAATCATTTGTGATACGGAAGGAGCCCCCACTGGCGTCTGCATACTGGTTACACTGGGCAAGGATTTTCGGGTCAAGTTCCATGCCTTCGGGGTGAGCCAGTGTTACCTCCATACCCATCATCGTCGCATAAAGGATAGCCGATTGCGGTACAGCCCGGGGTTTATGAACACTGGGAGAATAAGCCCAGCTCATGGTATAGCGAACACCTTTGAACCCGCCAAACTTCTCCTTCACGGTCAGGGTGTCGGCCAAACCCTGGAAGGGATGAAAAACATCATCTTCCATGTTCAATACGGGAATTTCCGCCCAACGGGCAAATTCCTCCAGCATGGCATGAGCGCCGCCATATGCCCAATCCACCGGGTCCCCATAGCAGCGGATGGCAATCGCATCACCCATCCGGTCGAGCACCCGGGCTACATCTGAAACGCGTTCGGTGGAATAAGCCACCTCGTGCCCTTCCATGGCAGGACGGTAAATTTTATCCGGGTCCAGATAATGAGCATGCCCACCCAGTTGGGTCATCCCAGCCTCAAACGAATTTCTCGTCCGGAGGGACTGGTTGTAAAAAATCATAAACAGGGTTTTAGCACGTAACAAATCATCATGCAGTTTGCCCTTTGCCCGGTCCATTTTTAAATCCTGTGCCAATTCCAGCACCTGTTCGATTTCTTCCCGACTGAAATCAGTTTCAGCTAAAAAGTCCCTTCCCCTGAATGACGTCGTCTTCATAGTTCCAAGCTCCTTTTCTTATAAATAAAATAGTATTAGATATCCTTCAATCCTGTGCTTGCCATGCTTTCCACAAAGGTCTTTTGCACCAGAAAATATATAATTATGACGGGCAGAGAAACAAGAACGGCTGCTGCCATGTATAAGCCCCATTTCGTACCCCCCTCCCCGCTGACAAAATATCGCAAACCGATTTGCAAAGTGCGCATATCATCCTGGTTGGTAACAATCAGCGGCCAAAGGTAAGAATTCCAATTACCCATAAAGGCGAAGAGGGCCTGAGATGCTAATATGGGTTTGCACAACGGCAACATTATTTGGACTAAGAAGCGCAGCCGTCCGCAGCCGTCAAGCTTCGCCGCTTCTTCCATTTCCCTGGGCACAGAGCGAAACGATTGTCGAATCATGAATACACCAAATGCATTGGCAAGGAACGGCACAATTAATGCTTGGTAATGGTCTATCCAGTTGAGGCTGCGCATGATGAGGTAGGATGGCACCAGAGTGACCTGGCTGGATATCATCGTTGTGCTGAGGAATAACAGGAACATGAAATTCTTCCCCTTAAATTCCATCCGGGCAAAGGCAAAACCAGCCAGAATGCAGGAAGTGAGTTGTCCTACGGTCACCATCAGGGCAACGAAGGTACTGTTTAAGAAATAACGCCCAAAAGGAGCTTCCTGCCAGACATCGACATAATTCTTCCATTGCCAATCCTGGGGAATCCAGGTGGGAGGATATGTGAAAATCTCGTTTTGTCCCTTGAGCGAGGTCACAATCATCCAGATGAATGGCACCATGACACACAAGGCAAGGAAGGTGACCACCACGTACCATAGAATGTCCAGCAGTGTTTTCCGGGTACGCGCCCATGAATGGCGGGATCGATGAATTGACCGGATAGTCGTGTTATTCATAATGAACCTTCCTATCAACGAACCGGAACTGGATCCAGGTCAGTAACAACAGCATGATAAAAAGCAATACTGCAATGGCCGAGGCTTTTCCCATCTGGAAGAATTGAAAAGCATTTTGATAGAGCAAATAGGCGAGTGTTGTGGTGGAACCAAGCGGGCCACCCTGTGTCATGACATCAATCTCAGTAAATGCTTTAAGCGAGTTGATCATGCCAACTGTCAGAACGTAAAAGAGCGTCGGACCCAACAAAGGCCAAGTTATATGACGGAAGAGCGCAAAGGGACTCGCCCCGTCTATTTTGGCGGCTTCGTAGTATGTCGTTGGTACCGCCTGTAAACCAGCCAGGAAAATGATGATGTTGTAACCCATGCCATGCCAAACCCCCATTCCGATTAAACAGGGCATGGCGAGAACCGGGTCACGCAGCCAGCGCTGGATGGGTATACCCATGGCTATCAGCCAGCTATTGAAGAGGCCGTAATCAGCCGGATGGAAAAGCCACAACCAAACCACAGATACTGCCGCCATGGAGGTAATTGTCGGCAGGAAAAAGGTGGTTCGGAAAATCCCCACCCCTGCCAGGCGTCGATTAAGTAGGAGGGCAATCAACAGCGAAATCACCAGATTAATGGGCACGCCCAGCGCAAAATAGAAAGTGTTCAGGAAGGATTTCCAGAACAAAGGCGCTTCGATGGCGTCAGTGAACAGGTAGATGTAGTTCTCAAAGCCCACAAAAAATGGTTTACTCGGCATGTTCCAACGGAACAAGCTGACCACCATCGAATAAATCGCAGGGAAAAACGTGAAGGTGATGAAGATGACCAGACTGGGCAGAAGGAACAGGTAAGCGGAAAATGTTTCTTCGCCCCAGCGCCGCCACCAACGCCCCTTTTGTTTGGGGGGGAGTTGACTGACGTCAGTCGATGTAGTCGTCATTGCACCTCCTTTATAATCGTTCGGATACTGTCAATCAGGACACTCTGAATTTGATCAGGTGGCCAATCCTTTAATTGATTGCCTTTTAATTCCAATACGACGGTTCCTTTCATGCCTGTTTGTTTCAAGGCTCGCAGCCAGGGTTGGTAAGGTACATTTCCAAATACCAAAGGATAATGATCCGCGCCACTATCATTTACATCATGCACGTGAACATGTGCCACTTCCGCCAGCCATTCCGGCTCCGGCATAACCGATGATCCTGAGAGGTGGTCATGCCCCATATCCCAACATACCCGCAGGTGAGGATGGTGGACAGCAGACACTATTTTAAGAACTCCATCCCGTTCCACGCCGACTTTAACCTGTTTTTCTGAAGCGGGGTGGTTGTTTTCCAAAGCCAGGAGTAAATTTGGGTAAGTTTCACACACCCATCGCAGGAACAAAACGGTATCGGCCACCAGATTTTCCGCCTGGGCTGGTTTGGGTGCAGTCGCTGCATGAATCACAACCGTCTTGATATCTTCGTCATTCGTGGCCAATGTTGATGCAATATCCAGCATTTCCCTATATTGATCCTTGATATTTTCACGCTGTTCGCCATTGAAACCCACCAGGCTATAGGGGGAGCGATACGGGGCATGGAAGCTTAACTGCATACCCAGGTTTTGCGCTTCCGCCATCTGGCGAGGAAAGCTCTCCCACATATCCAGGTTCTTGTCCAATTCATATTCCAGTACAGATAGCCCTGCAGCGCGTAAGGGTGAAAGAAATTGTTTCAACCCTATGCCGTCAGACCAACGCGGATGCATACTAAAACCAACTTGAATAGTGCCTGTCATATTTTCTCACCCATGTTTTGCATAATATTAACCAATCTCCCTGCCTCGGTCTTCAAATCCAATCCGTTCACCTTTTCCACTTCACTGAGCAGATTCCCATCAATGGTTTCTACGCCCTGCTTTGCTCCGCAAATCGCGCCCGCAATGGCTGCAATCGTATCGGTATCGCCGCCGATATTCGCGCCATACGCGGTCGCTTTCATGACATCGCCCTCGGCAAGGGCAACCAACCCGAAGGCAGTTGCTATTGACTCAGCGACCAACATATCAACGCCCACATATCGGGCAAGGTCAACCAGCGCAGTCTCAATCGAGCCGGAATCGCCAACAATCCGCAGGGCCAGGTCGATGCGTCCTTCCAGCGGCGTTCCCCAGGCCCATTCGCCATGCCTGCGCCCTTCCACTGCACCATGTTTTGCTACCATAAAAATAGAATCTAATGAGGCGTCATCCGCCATAGCCTCCGCCACCGCCATCGCCACAGCTGCTCCTCCGGAGATGGCAACCGACGTACCGTGAGTGGGCAAACAGGCTTGCACCACATCGGGAATGATCTTCTCGGGCCTTTCATAATTCACCAATCCCACGATAACCGCCCGGTAGCTGGCACCATTGGTTTTGCCCAATTTACCGGTGTTTTCCGGTTTTTCCCCCTGGACCAGTAGGTCCAGCGCATGGTGTGTGCTAGGCCCAATAATAAGCGGGAGATATTCACCGGCTTCTTCCGACCAGATGATCAGTTCCCGAGCTACTGCATCCGCAGTAAGCTCACCATTGGCTTTGTACGCATGGGCGATTGCCAGCGCCTGTCCGGTATCATCCGTCATTTGCCCGGCTTGTAATTTACGATGTGGGTGCCACTCAGGCGCTTGTTGAAGTCGATCAACCCAACCGAATTCCCGCTGTATTTGTTCGTGGTCGAGGAACTCCGTCGGCATCCCAAGGCAATCGCCCAGGGCAAGCCCCACGAGACAACCATAAATCCGCTCAAAAAGATTCATTTTTCCAACTTGTCTGCACTTCGGGGTAGACGAGTCTTCCAAAACCAATCACCACGCTTACTCCGCTAAATGAAGAATTAATAAATAATGACTATCAACCAAAATCCAAGAGAGTAGCTTAGGTACCCGGTTTAACCAGGAGAAAATGACGGGGTTCATGATTCTTTGTTTCAAACGAAAGGGTTGAAGAATTGGTTTCCCCAACCCTTCCAGTTCGATTTACCTTACATTCTCAGAAAGAGTGGATTAATCAAATTCCACTGCAACAACCCACCATGCCCAGTTCTCATCCGGGTAGGTTTCCTTGGCATCATCTGGATAAGCGACCTTCACAGGGCCACCAACGCCCTCATCCAGTAATTCGCCATCCACCCAGTGAGCCAGTATGATGTCATACATTTCTGCATCAGCCAGGGCAATCTCATATCCCTTGCCATCCGTGCAGACTAGAGTCACAGTGGTGACATCATTGCCAGGTTTGACCAGTTCAATCAAATCTTTCAGGAGGATGCCTTTGTAATTCAAGCCATCGCCCATCCAAGGGTCATTGAATGTCAATTCGACTGAGTACTCATCAAATGCTGCCTGGTCCAGGACAAATGTTTTGTCTGAGTTGGTCTTTCCAATATCACCCTTGACGGTGATCAATGCATCACCAACCGGGGTGCTGCTACAGCTAACCAGGAAAGTGGCAAATATGGCTAGCGCAACGACAACATAAAAACTTTTTCTCATAATAAACTCTCCTCTAGATCTAGATTCGAAATTCGATTGTTAATCAGCTTACTTGTTTGTGTAACACGAGGGATCGACCTTTTTACAATAACTTTTCCTCATCAACCTCCTTTCTTATCTTCAATAAGCAGTGCCTGGGCAGAGATTGTGTCGGTAATGAGGATCTTGACATATCCACCGCGAAGGGCTCCCAAAAGCGCGCTCACTTTTTCCATCCCACCGGCTACCGCTATGACGTTCGGAATGTTTTTCAATGTCTCCAGCCCAATCCCTACCACACCCATCTCCGGATTCACCTCTTTGCCTTGAGCATTAAAAAACCGGCCACAAATGTCTCCAACAGTGCCCATTTCTTGTAATAGCGTTAACTTCTTTGGTGTGATGTGATTAACAAAGAACATGGATGACACTTGTTGGAATTCAACATGACCTACTCCTACAATGGCAACATCCAGTTTCGTCCAGAGGTCCACCACTTGCCTAACTTCCTGAGATTGGAGTAGATTCTCACGGACATTACTGTCCTCAATAAACGCTGGAACATAGAGATTTCGATACGTCCCTGCAAAGGCATCTGACAATCGACGCGTCAACTCATTCACCTGGAAGAAGGGAGAAATATCACCCAATCCGCCTATAAGCGGAATGACATCGATAAAATTTTTCCGGTCAGAGCGTAAAAGATTTACAGTCTCAAAAAGCGTCCTCCCCCACCCAATGCCCACTAATTGGTCATCTTTAAGGCATTTTTGCAAATACTCTGCTGCCGCCAACCCTATACCTTCCCGCAGATGCGTTGAATCCAAATATTCACCGGAAGTCAGCACCACATCCTGTAAACTGAAGCGGGACATTAATTCTTCTGCGAGGAATGTGTCCCCCGGGTTTGGATCAAGCACTATGGTTTTGACAATTCCCGCTTTTCGAGCTGCTATCAACAGGCGCGAGATCTTTTGCCTGCTCAGATTCATCCGATTAGCAATATCTTCCTGGGTTAGGCTGTTTTCATGGTACAAACGTGCAACTAAAACCATAAGTGTAAGTTCTTCTTTAGCAAACATAATAAGTTAGACTTTCTCTTCCCTGGAGTCAGGAAAGATCAATTTAATGGCTTGATAACCACGGCGATAAGCCCGATATCCGGCTTCGTATTTTTTGGCATGACGTATATCAGGTTTGACACTATCTTTAAAAATAATCATCTTTTCACTGGCCTCCCGATGATCCATATATATTCCACAGCCCACGCTGGCGAGAATTGCTGCCCCCAAACATCCTGTTTCAGTAATTGCGGTTGGTTTTACCGGGCGCTGCAAAATATCCGCTTTGACCTGGTTCCAAAAAACGCTGCGAGATCCACCGCCACATACCACCAATTCTTCCGCTTTGTCACCCGCTGCCTCTTCACAGCTCTCCAAAATATGCCGGATGGCATATCCGATACTCTCATAGACTGCCCGACAGTAATGGCGGCGTTCGTGCTGATAGGTTAACCCTATAAACCCGCCTTTTGCTTCTGCGTCCCAAACAGGTGCCCTCTCTCCATTTAAATATGGCAGGAAAATCAATCCGTCGCTTGCAGCGGGTGCTGCTCCAGCCTCAGATTCGATTTTCTCATACTCAATAGCGCTGCCAGACTCAGGGAAAAAACAATGTGATAACCAGCGCAGTGTATCACCCCCTGCCTGGGTGGGACCACATAAGAACCTGACTCCCTCGCCCAGGTTGACAGGGTAAACCCCTTCTGTAGATACTTCTTTGCCGATTGACAGAGAAATAATTTCCGAGGTTCCTGCCACGTCAACTGCCCTCCCTGGAGCGGAAATTCCACCTGCGAGGTTGTCACAATATGCATCAATAGTCCCAATCACCACAGGGGTGCCTTGGATAATTCCGGCCTCCCTTTCCGCCCGTTCGGTAACCCTACCAACAATTTGAGTGGGCGCAATCATGTCCGGCATTTTCTGAATTTCTATATCAAGGAGAGTAAAAAAGTCCTCGGCATAGATTCGATTTCTGGTATTTCCAAGGCAGTATGCGCTGTATTGATCGGTGGCAATGGCATCCGTCAATCGCAGAGCAATGAAATCCTTGGGTTGGATAACTGCTTCCGCCCTCTCCCACTCTTCCGGACGATTTTTCTTTAACCATAACAATCTCGCCGGAGGGCAGGTGGCATCTCCCAACGTGTCGGTACCAATCCATTCACGTGCTTTTTCTGCCGGTATATACTTACTCAACCAAACCGCTTCTTCCACAGCCCGTTGGTCCTGCCAAATGATGGCTTTTCCGATCGCCTGGTGGTCGCGTCCCACCAAAACATGGCCCGGACACTGACCGCTCAGGCCGATACATGAAATCCTGCCAGCGTCAATTTTCCCAGTGATTTGCTTCAAGGTTGTACAGACAGCCTGCCACCATTCATCCGGATCTTGTTCCGCCCAGCCGGGTTGCGGCAAATACAATTTGATTGGCGCGGCTGCACAAGCAAGAAGTTGCCCTCTTGTGGTAAAAACTGCCGTTTTTACGCTGGATGTACCAACGTCCAAACCGACCAACAGATCCTTCATGATCACCCTATTTCTTTCAATGCTTTTTCTACGCTGCCGCTTCCATGCACCAACTCCACCAACGCCCGGCTTACACCGCCAGGATTGGTGTGCTGCCAAACGTTTCGACCAATTGCCACGCCGGAAGCGCCTGCCTCTAGGGCATCAGCAACATTTTGCAGCATTTCCTGATCGTTATTTACTTTCTCACCACCCAAAACGACGACTGGTCGGTAGCAGGATCGAAGCGCCATTTTGTAGTTTTCAATGGGACCGGCATAAGAAGCTTTGATTAAATCCGCGCCCAACTCCACACCTATTCTCATGGCGAAGGCAATCTCCTCGCTGGTGGCACGGTTGCTTTCCCTGGGTTTGACAAGCATTTCTGCAATGACAGGCAACCCCCAATGCTCCGATTCAGCAGCAAAGGCTGACAAGTTCTGCAACGAGGATGGCTCTTCTGGAAATCCAATCATTCCCATGCAGATGATCGCATCCACCCCTATTTGACAGGCATTTTCAATCGATAACAACGGGTTTATCGTGCCGTTCACCGGAGAGGCAATGGTGGACCCGCCATCTGCCCGCAGGATGACACCCATTTTGCCAAACCGGTCTCCGAATCTCTGAACAATGCCGCGTGTGGTGAGAATGGCATCCACTCCGCTCTCCACCAATACGTTAATGAGTATTCCAGGGTCTTCCAGACCTTTTGCGGGTCCCATGAACCCAGCATGGTCGCAGGCAATGATGACGGTCTTTCCGTCGCTCGCCATGAGATGATTTAACCGTATTTTCTTCAAGTGTTCCTCCAGTAATTTAAAAAGTGACCATGGCTTTCAAACCAATTCGATTCGCCACATAAGCGACCGCATCTCCTGCCCGGTCAAAGGGAAAAGTTGCGGTAACAACCTTGGAAAAATCCACATCCGCGTTACACAACAATTCCAGCGCCATCTTTATGTGTTTCGGTGTGACACCCGATGAACCCGTCAGATGATACTGCCGGTAATGCAGTTTACGGACATCAAGGGGGATTTCTGTTCCATCCGGCACACCTGCAAACGCATTCACTGTTCCCCCGGGGCGCACACAGGAGATTCCATCCGCTACAGCTTCCCCACTGGAAACAGTGACCACTACGCAATCAGCTCCGCGGTCTTCCGTCTGGCGCATGACTTCGTTTATAAGTTCAACCTTGGTTATATCAACCCCTGTAACATCAAAATATTTCATGGCAAGTTGCAGACGGTGTTCAGTCATCCCCGCCATGATCACCCGCTCTGCACCCAGGGCTCGCCCGGCAGCGGAAGCCAGTTGTCCCATTGGCCCATCCCCTATCACCAACAAGGAACCACCTGCGTAAAAATGTGAATCCTCCAAACCCTTTAGCACGCAACCAAGCGGTTCAGCCAGTACAGCCGCTTCGTCTGCAAGGTCATCCGGCAAAGCAAAGGTGCCACGTCTGCCTAATTCACCTGGAATTAATACCTCCTCCGCCATCCCACCAGGTGAAATGGAAATTTCGTAAAGATGGGAACATAACGCTTCTTGATCCCGTTTGCAATAAAAACAATTGCCGCAAGGTAAATAGGGAGCAACCGCCACACGCTGTCCTATTTTCCACTCCTGACTCTGCGATGCTTTCGTGATTTTCCCAACGACCTCATGTCCCAGAGCAAAGCGAGTGTCCAGAGCACCCTTTTGCACCTGCTTGACATCCGTGGCACACACACCACATGCCGTGGGGGCAAGGAGAAGATCATCCTCCCCTGCCTCGGGAGTTGGGTAATCAACAAAGATAACCTCCTCAGGTCTTCCTGCTGCAGCTCCTTTCAAGATTTCACCTTTCTTGCCTTTCCCGTCCTGGCGTCCAGCCAGGGCATAATTATTTTTCGGTCAGGAAGTCCAACCCGGCTTCCCATGTGGCCAATCTTACAGGCTGCTATTTTACAGCCCAGCCTGGCGCAGTCTTCCCAGCCCAATCCTTCAAGCATTCCCGCTACCACTCCTGTTGAGAATGCGTCACCTGCCCCGGTTGTATCCGCCACTTCCGGCACATCCTCCGCTGGGATGAAAATAAAGGAATCATTCTGCGCCACTATTACTCCCTTGGCCCCCAAGGTAAGGAAAATTATTTTGGGGCCGCAAGATAGCAGTTCCATCCCTGCTTTTTCCATATTCTCTTCGTTGGTGAGGTGTTTCGCTTCCACCTGGTTCAGAATAAGAACGTCTGTTTTCTCCAAAACAGGTCGAAGGTACTCATACCCGGCGCTAACCATCAGCCCTCCCGGACCGAAAACCACCCGGGCTTTCTCCGGTAGATTGTCAATTGCTGTCAACGATACTGCCGGAAACGCATCGGCAATATAGAGGAGATCGGAATGGACTAAACAGTCTACACATACCTCTTCTGGTGTTTCCAATAACGCCACGCCGCCAAGGGCATAAATCGCCCGCTGCCCCTTCCCATCCACTGCGATAAAACAGGCAGCTGAGCGTCCGCCTTTTTCAATCCGGATCCCACGGGTATTCACACCAACTTCCTGGAATGCCCGCTGCAACATCCGGCCGCCTTCATCCTCGCCCAATTTCCCAAGGAAGGAAACATCAAATCCGAGCCGCATCAAACCTTCGGCGACATTCCCACCCGAACCGCCTGTGAACGCCTGATATTGCTCCACAAAGGCTATGCCATCAATAGGAGGGAAATCTCTGACGCGGGCAGTCCAATCTACGGTAGCCGCACCAAGTACGGCTACCATTCGACCGGCTTTAAGAGGAGACATAGAAAGAAGAGTTATTTATTCCTTTCTGAAGAAGAGTTTATCCTTTTGCTTCAATTGCAGGTTCCGGAATATCCTCTTCATCTTCCTGTTGGTAGATCATAGGACCCACTTGGATGCCAATTTTGGGTAATCCGATTAATAATGGGGTACCAATGATCATGGCGCCCACCGCAAACATAAGCCGCTCCACCGGCGCAATGGCCAATACAGTGAACCAAATTGCAGGTGGCAATTGGAAGAAGATCAAAGCCCACAGGTTGCCCATCGCCTGCGTGACAACAATGCCCGCAAGAGAGGCACAGAATAATCCCAGCATCATCTTCCCACGGTTTGGTGAAAGCAAAGCATCCTTTTTGCGGCTGACGAACCATCCAACCAAAATCGCTGCGTAACCCAGCAGGTACAGCAGTGGTGTTGCCCAGGCGCCTCTCCCCGTCGGAAAGAGATACCATATACCGCCGAACAGGGTAATGATGCCAAATGAGACCCACCACTTCCTCTGCATGGCATATCCGGAAGCCAACGCGCCCATGATGCCAATCGTAAATTGCAGCGGTCCGAATAACACTGTGTGAGGCGCCAGTAACTGCCCGATAAAGCCCCCAACTCCGGCAGCGATAGCGCCGGCGATTGGTCCAAAGAATATGCCTGCCAGGGGAGTGAGACAGTTGGCAATATTAAAGGTTGCCCCGGTACCCACAATTGGGAAGGCCGGCAGCAGTGATGCTGCTGCCATCAAGGCTGCCCAAACCGCAATGACTGCCGGGTGAGCTGTAAGAAGACCACTTTTCTTTTTCATCCTGCCTCCAAATTATTTCTATACCCAGCTTGTCAGCTGGTGACTCTCTCGATCACGCGCACATGCTTATTGACCAGTGTTACCAGGTCAACTACCTCCATCTTGTCCTGCGTTTGCCCTTTCACCTGTTGGAATTCGGTCATACATGAGATGCAACTGGTGAGCAGGATGCCTGCATTGGTCGCAGCGGCTTCATCCCACCGCTGCTTTCCAGCCACATCGGTCAACCCCGGGAAATCGTATCGTACAAAGGAACCCGCCCCGCAGCAGAATGAATCCTGCCGGTTGCGTGGCATTTCAGCAAAGTGCACTCCCGGAAAAGCGTGTATGATCTCGCGCGGCGCGTCATAGATTTTTAACTGCCTGCCCAGGGTACATGGGTCATGATAAGTCATTGTGGTCCCGGCCGGCATCGCTCCGAGTTCAATATGTCCTTGCCGTAATTCATCCGCCACCAGTTCAAGGATATTTACCGTCTTGAAAGGCAGCGATTGGCCCAGTACCTCAGGCAGCTCATTGGTAAAAGTCGCCTGGCAGCCCGGGCACAGGAATACCATCTGTTCCACACCGAGCTTCTTATACATTTCTAGGTTGTGATGCATAAACTCGGCGGCTTTCTCGCTCTCACCCGCCGACATAAGGGGGTGGGCACAGCACCATTCATCCGAGGCCACCGTGTAATCCAGGCCAAGTTTATCGAGCAGACCCATTGCCTCCATCGCCGCCGATCTGCGCACATAGGAGGGTGTACAACCGACGAAGAAAGCTGTCCGCGCCTTTTTATCCAGCTTGTTCTTGTCCTTCAGCCAGGAGAACCGATCTCCATGCTCCTTGCCATAAGGATTATGCTGCCGGTAGGTATCTTCCGCTGCCTGCTTCAACCCCGGAGGGGTCAACCCGCGCTCCGCCAAATCATCGCGCATCCCCTGATATATCTTGCGCAAGTCAATAAATTTGAAACAGTGTGTGCTGCAGGAACCGCACATGGTGCAAGAGAATATCCGCTCTGCCACCTTTTCATCGTACGTCAATTCCCCTTCCAAAATGGCCCTCGCCGTTGCCACCCGGCCGCGCCCCATATAGGACTCAAAGCTGCCATATTCATAGGAGGGACAAAGCTGGTAACCCTTCCCTACCCAACTGAGGTCAAAACAGAATCCGCAGCGCAGGCATTGGTAAGTTGTATCGCCATACTTCTCCAGGTTTAATCCTTGTGGTTCGTTCTTGCTGGGGATTTCTCCAAAGGTCGGATCACCCGCCAGCATCATCACACCCGGGTTGAGAATATGATTGGGATCAAGGCTGTCCTTCAGGGTCTGCATAAGCTCGTAGGCATTTCCTAGTTTTGGCATGATATACGGGGCAATACCCGCCACAATGCCCCCGGGAGACATCCACTTACTGAACAGCATTTCAGATATATCGGCCCGTACCTTCAAACCATAAGCATGTGCATCAGGACGACTTTCGTTATACAGTGTATCCACCCATAAAAAGCCACTATTGCGGGAGAAATACACATCAAAGCCCTTCACGACGATGCCGTTCTGATCCCAGTCCGTTCGCGTGTCTTCAATATATTGGTTAAGCGCCGGAATCACTTCTTTAAGCGACTGGGTGGGAACAAACCCCGCGACTTCCGGGCAGTAATACGGCCGGCTTCCGTAATAGGTGCTTGGTCCATCATTACGCAGCCAGGAATACATGTGTTCCGTCCAATAGAGCCGCGTGGCATTAGCATCCTGCACCATCCCATTAAAGCTTTGGCAGATCACCTCACTGGTCTGTTTGCGTTCAGCCGCCTGGTTCTTACTGTCGCGGATGATGATATGCAACGTGTAATTTCCGCGCACCCCAGATGGCTTTGGTCCACCGAACAGGCCAATGATAAAGGTCGCCGAAGCTTGCTGCTGCATTGCTGAGACTGCATCCACTGTGTCTTCCAGTTTTTCAAAGGTGTAGAAGAGGAATTCTTCCGTTTCAGGAATGCGTCGAATTTGCAGGGTGGCTTTTGTAATGATGCCCAGCGTACCGCAGGAACCGATGAACAACCCGGCCAGGTCTGGCCCGTTCGCGCCGCGCTCGATGGCAATATTTCCATTGGCATCGTTGGAAGCTGAGCCGGTGTGCAGAATCCGCCCATCCGGCAGCACAACCTCCAGCGTGACAACATGTTCACCTGTGGTGCCATACTCAGTGATCCCATGTGGGACCGCATTGTAGGCGATTGTTCCACCCACGCTCGCTGAAAACATCCCGCCCCCGCCGGGGGCTGCCAGTTCCCAGCCATACTTCTTTAACTCCCCATCGATGGCATGCCAGATGGTGCCTGCTTCAGCATAAACAACCTGGTTTTCCAGGTCAATATCGAATTTGTTCATCATGTCCATTGCAAGGACAATACTGTCATTCGCCACACCCGCATCAACAAAAGTAGTGGCGCGTCCCCACAGGAAGAGAGCCCGTTTCTCTTCGTTGGCCAGTTTCACCAGTTCCACCACTTCTTCGGTAGATTCAGGCCGGCATACATAGGCTGGTGTTCCACCCGGTGTTGGGCCGCAATCCCGCCGGTAGCACAACAAATCTACACGGTCATTGGTGACGTGTTCTTTCCCGCAGATAGATTGCAATTTGGTCAGTAATTCATCCATGTTGTTTTCCCTTTATGACTAATCTAATCTCTGTGGTTCAATCGATCCAAAATAGCTGTGCTCATTGTTTGCACGGTCAACGGCGTGGGCGGCAGCCCCAGCTCGGGGGGCAAAGCCTGCCCCAATTCAGTGATTTGCGGTGGGATGATGTAAGCCTGCCTCACCACATCGGGCTTGGAAAAGACGCTCTCGGTAACATCATCCAGCAGCACCTTTCCTCCACACAAAACGATCACCCGCTGTGCATATTCAGCCACCAGTGCCATGTGATGTGTGACAAAAACAACCGTACGCCCCTGCTCATGCAATGATTGGGCAATCTGCATGATTTGGTGACACCCTCTGTAATCCTGACCTGTGGTGGGTTCATCCAACACAATAATCGAAGGATCCAACGCCAACGCGCTGGCAATAACAACTTTTGCCCGGTCGCCTTTGGCCAATGCCGGGGGAAACTCCTTGCGCTTATCTTCCAACCCAACCAATTCAAGCGACTCAGCCACCCGTTTCTCAATCAGCTCCTGTCCAAGTTTTATATTTTTCGGGCCATAAGCCACTTCATCTTCAACCGTCTCGGCAAAAAGCTGCTGGTCCGGGTTTTGGAGCACAAAACCCACATGCCTTGCCATCTCTGCCACAGCAGTTGTGCGGGTGTCCTGCCCGGCCACTACCACCTTGCCTTTAGTTGGGTGCAGCAAACCCAGCAAATTCTTTAGTATGGTGGTTTTTCCCGAGCCGTTCTGCCCAATGAGCGCTACAAACTCCCCCTGTTTGATTTCAAAACAGACATCCCTCACCGCGTGCACGTTCAGGGGTTGATAAATATAGTCAAGGTGTTCCACCGTGATGGCTGATTCTTCAGAAACCACACCGTTCTTTTTGTTCGCCTCAACGGTCGAAACCCGGGTGCCCTTCAGGAGTTCCTGAACACATGTGTTAGCTTCTGATACCGTAATAGGGAACTCTGTAAAAGAATGGCCGGCTTCTTCCATTTGCACTGCCAATTGTGAAACCTGCGGCGATCGAATCATCAATTTCTTAAACAGCCCGGTATTGGAAAATATCTCGCGTGGTTTTCCATCTACGACCTTTGTCCCTGCGTCCAGCACCATCACCCTGTCCATCAACCGGGCAATCATTTCCGAGGCATCAGTAGCCATGACAATGGTCATGCCAAATTTCTTGTTCAAATCGTGCACGACCTGGAGTACCTCCTCCACCCCTACCGGGTCAAGCTGTGATGTGGCTTCGTCCAGCACAAGGATATCCGGGCGCATGGCGATATTTGCGGCAATTGCGAGCCGCTGTTTCTGGCCACCGGAAAGTGAACTTGGCAACCGGTCTTCATACCCGGTCAAGCGCACCACATCCAGCGCCCATTGAACCCGTTCCTCAATTTCTTCCACCGGAAGGCATAAATTCTCGGGGCCAAAAGCGATCTCACTCTTCACCGACGTGGTAAAAAGCTGTGTTTCCGGGTCTTCCAGGACAATGCCCACTTTTGTCGCCATTACTGAGATCCCGGTCTCTTTGGTATCCAACCCATGAATCAAAACTTTACCTGCCAGCCTTCCCCCCACGCTGTTGGGAATGATGCCATTCATCATCAGGCAGGCTGTACTCTTTCCAGCTCCATTTTCACCCATCAGGGCAACAAACTCACCCTGTTCGATCTTAAAATTCAGGTGGGTCAACACCCAGCGCTTTGTGCGTGGGTAACGATATGATACATCCTGGAATTCAATAGCTGGCGCGTTTATGATGTCTCTCCTCAATAACTAAAACAGGTAGTTGCCCGCAATCATGCCGGCCGTGATTAACACGCTCAGGAACAGGAAAACCCAGTCGCGTGTCTCCATGTGTTCATCTTCAAGATATGTACGGTTTTTACTCGCTCCAAAGGCCCGCGAATCCATAGCCACTGCCATCAATTGAGCACGTCGCATGGATCCGATGACCAATGGCGTGACAAGCGCAGGGTAAGCGCGTAATTTTTCGCCCAACTTGCCTTTTTCGAAGGACTTCATGGCCCGCAGCCGTTGTGCATCAACAATTACCCCAATTTCCGCCTGTAAAATGGGTACCAGGTTCAATGCAGTGGTCATGGTGTAGGCCAGTTTGTAAGGCAACCCCATTTTCACCATCCCCAAGGCAAAACTTTGCACAGGGGTGGTAAAGCTGACAAGCGGCAGCAAGATGATCATTGCCATCAACCGTAGGGAAAGCAGAACTGCGAAGAGGATGCCTTCCAGGGTTATCTGCCCGATGCCGTTTCCAATCGGGATGAGTGGTTTGATTATAGGTGTGTCACCAGGGTAAAGAATGGCTTGCACAACGAACAAGAAGAAAATGATCCCCAGAAGGATTTTCATAAAGCTCATCAATACTTTTAGCGGCAACCGAGCCACAAACCATAGTATTACCATTAGAAGCAGAACAAGGCCGGCGATAAGAATGGATTTGACGGTGAAGATGGCGGTACTGATTAGCAGCATGAAGATGATCTTCACTCGCGGGTCAAGGCGGTGAAAGATGGTTTTTCCAGGATAATAGGCAATTAATGAACTCACCGATATTCTCCTCTTGGTGTGAGACTGTGGTTAGAAAAAGCCAAGTTCAACATGAACCTTTTTTGCCTCCCGCAGAAGACTTGTCTCGTCTATCTGGGTCAATTGGCGATTACACATGACGATTTTTCCGTTGATGATGGTATCCCGCACATCCTCTGCCCGACTGCAGAATACCAATGTGTTGAGCGGGTCGTACTCATTAAATGGTTGAAGATGAGCAGCGTTCAGGTCCACAACCGCCAGATCGGCCAGTTTTCCGGGCTGCAGTTCACCCGCATCCAACCGCGCCACTCGGGCGGCCTTGGCAGTTGCCATCTCAAATACGTCTTGTGGGTTTATCTTTTCCGGCTTCCCGGTCGAAACCCGCGCCAGAAGTAAAGCGGCCCGCATTTCTTCCCACATGTCCAGGATATCGTTGGAAGCACAGCCGTCCGTGCCCAAAGCTACGGTGATTCCTTCTTTCTTCATTTTTGTAACCGAGGCGATGCCATCCGATAACTTCATATTACTCTTGGGACAGTGCACAACCAGAGCATCATTTTTCGCCAACAGTTCGATATCATGATCGATTAAATGCACGCAGTGGACAGCGCTTAGTCTCGGATCCAGCAGTCCGAGGTTGTCCAGATGTTCCACCGGGGTATGACCGGTATTCGCCAATAGGTCATCCACCTCGCTCGCAATTTCAGCAATGTGTATTTGAAGGCCCAGGTCATACTTCCTGGCAATCTCACCCGACCATTTCAATAAGTCATCCGTACACAGGAACAATGTGGAAGGGGCAACAAAAACAGTGGTCAATCCATCCGGGTGATGGTGCGCAGCCACGAAATTCAACATATCCGCTTTCATTTTTCCTTCGTTGGCACGCAATTCCTCCGGTACCCATTTGTTCGCCAGTGTATACGCCAGCACTCCCCGAAAACCCATGTCCTCCCAAGCTCGTATAATGCCTGGTGAGATGGTGTCCATGTTGACACAGCTTGTGACCCCACCTCGAATCATTTCCACACCTGCCAGGGACGTCCACAGGTAAGCCAGACGGGACGCATCCTGTATCAGGATCGGCCGCATTGTTTCCAAGTGCGGAAACAGGACTTGATTGCACCAAGGTACAAGCGTTATCCCGGGAGATCGTCCTTTTATCAGGTTTTGGTACAGGTGGGTATGAGCGTTGATGAGGCCCGGCATTACCAGACAGTTCCGGCCATCCAGTATTTCCGCGTTTTGCGGCTTTAGCAAGTTTTTTCCAATCGCGCTAATTCGATTTCCCTCAATCAGCAGGTCACAATTCCTCTCAATGTGAGTGGCGTCGCGTATCAGGTAATCGCAATTAGAAATTAGAAGGGTCACTGCACAGATCCTAACGGTGAGAATTTGCTCATGGCAAATTCGCAGAAGTATATTTCCATCATAAACTTACCTGTCTTCCTGTACAATGACAATTATCACATCACTTGCCTGACAAATGTCACATATCCACCCTATTTTTATCCATTGCAAGCCTATTTATGTTCAGCCACGCTTAAAATCAATAATCTCTACTTGACAAGGGCGTCCTTGTCTTTATAATGATTTGTAAATAGATCTGATAGGATTAGCGTCAATGGTCGGGCAAAAGATAAAAGAACGCCGCATCAGCATGGATATGAGTCTGCGTGAGTTGGGGAGCCAGACCGGGTTAAGCGCGAGTTTTCTCAGCCAGGTCGAGAATGAAATAGCAGATCCTTCCATTAGTTCTCTGCAAAAGATCGCCAGGGCACTCAAAGTGCCCATGTTTACTTTCCTGGACCGCGACGGTCAACCCGAGCAGCTTGTTCGCCACAACAATCGCAGGCATCTCAGTTTTCCCAACCCACATGTTCGCTTTGAATTACTCACCGATGACCTCAACCGGCAAATGGCAGGTTTTCTCATTCACCTCAAGGCCGGAGAAAGTCATCAAGCCCAGCAATTATTTAAATCCACTGAAGAAATGATCTATGTCATCTCAGGTCAGATGGAAGTCCAGCTTATCGGTAATACTTATCATCTCGAACCAGGCGACACCCTGTACTACGAAGGTTTTCAACTTGTCAGTTACACAGCTTGTGGAGAAGAAGACCTACAAATTCTTTGCATCATCAGTCCGCCCGCTTTTTAGTGGAGTAAAAATGGATAAGAGACGGTCAGAACAATTTGACCTCGTCATCTCTGGGGGACGGCTTGTCACTGCCGAAAGTGTTAGTAATACCGATATCGGTATCAATGATGGCAAAATTTCCGCGCTTGGGAAAAATCTGTCTGGAAGAAAACAAGTGGATGCGTCCGGACTACTTGTTCTACCCGGGGCAATTGACCCCCATGTTCACCTGGAGATGCCTGTCGGCATAACTCGCTCCAGTGATAATTGGTTCACAGGAACACGTGCCGCAGCTTGCGGAGGCACAACGACAGTAATCGATTTCGTCGAACCGGCAAACGGCCAAACCCTGGTTCAAGCGTTAAATGCCCGCCGGAAGCTGGCGGAAAGCCAGGTCGCAGTGGATTTTAGTCTGCACATGACCCTTGTCAACGATGACCCTAAAACGCTATCCAGCATTTCCAATCTGGTTGCCGATGGATGCACTTCCTTCAAAACTTATCTAACCTACGATGGCTTCCGCCTTTCCGATAAGGAATTTCTCAAGGTACTTTGTTCAGTTAAGGAAGCCGGCGGCATCACTCTGGTGCACGCTGAAAATGATGCCATTATTGCCCACCTGAAGGAACAATTCCGTCACGCCCGAAAAACCTCTCCCCGCTACCATGCCCTTTCGCGTCCGGCTATCGCCGAAGGTGAGGCTATCACACGCAGCCTCGCCATGGCAGAAGTGACAGACGCCCGCCTGTACGTGGTGCATGTCTCCACTGCTCAGGGGGCCGATGCCATTCGCTCAGCCAGGCAGCGCGGTGTCAATGTTATCGGCGAGACCTGCCCTCACTACCTTCTCCTCACCGCGGCAGAACTATCCCGTCCTGGTTTTACGGGTGCAAAGTTTGTCTGCTCGCCCCCGCTTCGTTCAATTGAAGATTCTGACCACCTTTGGCAGGCACTCACCAAGGGAGATTTGCAAACAGTTGGCACCGACCACTGTCCCTTCAACTATAAGGGTCAAAAAGACCTGGGCAGGCATGACTACGAAAAAATTCCGGGAGGCCTCCCCGGCATCGAATCCCGTCTCGCGCTTCTCTATCATTTTGGCGTCGTACCAGGCAGGCTTTCACTCAACCGCTGGGTGGAAGCTTGTTGCGCTAAACCAGCCCGTGTTTTTGGGTTGTACCCTCGCAAGGGTTCTTTGGAAATCGGCACTGATGCCGATATTGTCCTCTTTGACCCTCACAAACAGGTCACGCTCTCCCATCGCATCCTCCACGAACAGGTCGACTACACCCCATACGAAGGGACCAACCTGACCGGGTTCCCCATAAAGACCTTCCTGCACGGCAAGTTGGTGGCCGATCGGGGAGAATTCCTCGGCTCCCCCGGTGACGGGAACTATCTTGCCAGGACCTGCGGAGAATGACCAGTAGTAAAGGAAACTAAATGAACGGGACATTGATCCTGCCCGATTGGCTGATAACAAGCGCACTTGAACCCCCTCTTGCCGGGATGGGAGTTCGGGTGGAAGCGGATCGGATAACTGATATCGGTTCAAATGAGGATCTTGTTTCCCGTTTTCCCAAAGACCAACACATCCATGCTGAGGGGCAGGTGCTTTCTCCCGGATTTGTGAATACGCATACCCACCTCTACGGCGTGCTCGCTCATGGGATCCCTCTTTCCAAAGCGCCTGAAGGTTTTTGGCCCTTCCTGGAGGATTTCTGGTGGCCACTTGTGGAAAATCGGATCGATCTCCCCATGTTGAGAGCCGCCGTCGAGTGGCAGTGCCAGTCCATGCTGCACAGCGGAGTCACCAGCTTTTACGATTGCCTCGAAGCGCCCAATTCGCTGCCGGGCTGCCTGGCAGTCGAAGCCGAAATCGTCCGCCGCCATGGTCTCCGCGCCATCCTCTCCTTTGAGGCTACCGAACGCGTTAGCCCGGAAAATGGTCTGGCTGGACTGCAGGAAAACCATGACTTCACCCGCAGTTGTAAGCCTGGCAGTCTTATCCAGGGCTTGATGTGTTTTCACACCACCTTCACCTGCTCTGCCGAATTCATCCATCAGGCTTTTGATATGGCAAAGGAATTGGGGTGTCTGGTCCACATGCATCTATCCGAAGGCACTTATGAACCCGAACAACTCTACGAAGAACACGGCCTGCGCACGGTTGAATATTACAAACACCTCGGGGTGTTGGGGTCACGCATGCTTGCCTCGCAATGTGTTCAACTCAGCCCTCAGGAGGTTGAACTGCTGGCTCAGAGCGGCGCACGGGTCGCGCACATGCCCCTCTCCAACTGCGAGGTCGGCGGAGGGATAGCTCCCGTGCCCCAGCTCATCTCCGCCGGTGCAGTCCTCAGTTTGGGTTCAGATAGTTACATCGACAACTTCTTCGAGGTTATGCGGGCAGCATTCCTGATCCACAAAGCCAATGGGCTGGACCCTCGCCTTATGCCGGCCCACCTCGTTTATTATCTCGCCACGGAAGGCGGCGCTCGTACGCTCGGTTTGGACAGAGTTGGCCGCCTGCAGCCGGGCTGGAAGGCTGATTTGCAGCTGATTTCCGCCGATTTTCCCACCCCTTCAGGTGACTGGAACCTTTATGACCAGTTGATCCTATACCGCAATCCATCCGATGTCCTCTCGGTCATGGTCGAAGGGCGTTTCCTGCTGCGTGAGAAGCAACTCGAGACGGATTTCAATCCCAATGCCCGCCAGGCATTGCATGAACAAGCCAACCGTCTTTGGCAAGCAGTCAAATAACAAATACAGGAGTCCCTATGCACACCCGATTTGCGCTTTACCTGCAAGACAAACACAACATGCAATACGAAATGGAAATGGTCCGCTACGCCGACCAACGCGGTTTTTCTGAAATATGGCAGGCGGATACCCGCCTGGCCAGGGATTGCATTGTTATGATGAGTGCCTTCCTTGCCAATACCAGGCGGCTTCGGTTTGGCTCCGGTGTCCTCCCCATCTGGACGCGCAACCCGGCGGTCATCGCGGCGACCTGGTCATCCATGTGGGAACTGGGAGGCAAGGTTGACGACCGGAGCCGGGTCATGCTGGGTCTGGGGGCCTGGTGGGAACCCATCGCCTCACGGGTTGGGGTGCGGCGTGAAAGACCCCTAAAAGCGATGCGCGAGCATGTCGAAGCCATCCGCCAGCTTTTCACCATGCAGGAAGTTACCTATCACGGTGATTTTGTCCATCTGGATAAAATCCGCCTCGACGTTGCCTATGGCGACATATCCCCGCGTGACATTCCCATTTATATTGGGGCAACAGGAGAAAAAATGCTGGAACTCTCGGGGGAAATTTGCGACGGTGTTGTTTTGAATTACGTCGTTTCGGTTGATTATATCAAACGCGCCATCGGGTTCGTTCACAAAGGAGCAGAGAAAGCCGGTCGCAATCCGGCTGAAATTGATCTGCCCGAGTTGATGGTCTGCTGCCTTTCGGATGAAAACCCCGCTGCTGCCATGGCGGAAGGCAAGAAACTGGTCGCCTATTACCTTGCAACAGAGCCGCACATCATGAAAGCGTCCGGCGTTAGCGAAGAATTGTTGGAGAAAGTGCAATCCATCCTGACCTGGCCCGCCCGGGAGGAGGATTATATTCGCGCTGCCCGCGAAATTCCCGATGAGGTTGTCCGTCGTTTGATGGCGGTCGGGACCAGTGCTGAGTGCCGGGCAAAAGTAAAAGAATATATCGATGCCGGTGTAACCTGCCCCATCCTGTTTCCCATGATGCCGGATATCAAACCGGTCATCGATGCCTTCGCGGATGGTATCTAGGAGGTTTTTATGACTCAACCCTTTGAATATTACCGTCCCTGTTCCCACACAGAGGCGGTTAATCTGCTGGCTCGGGAGGATGTTCACTGCCTTCCATTGATCATCCACCCCAAACCTGCTGACCCGCACCGCCTTGGTGCGGACGCTTTTGTGGATTTAAGCCTACTCGGTTTGAACGAACTCCAGATGGATGTTGATGGGACCCTTCACCTTGGTTCTCTGGTCACAATCCAGAAGTTGGTCGATGATCCCATCCTATCAAATGGCGAATTTTCTCTCCTCTCTCAGGCTGCTTCTTTAGTGGCAACCCCCGGGATTCGTAATCTCGCCACTGTGTGGGGAGCCGTCGTGGCGCAGGAGGGGCCGCCCGAAATAACGCTGGCACTCCTTGCTCTGGATGCGAATATTGCCATCCGTAAAGCAGATGAATCCCTTCAAACATTCCCTTTCTCTCAGTTTCTTGATCGTCTTCCGGGTTCCCTCGCAAAGACAGACCTCATCACGGAATTCATCCTCCCTCCACAAAAGGATTCCATCAGCGCACTCGAGCGGGTTGCCCGGACCCCCCGTGATGAAGCCATCGTGGCAGCAGCCGCTGTTCTGTACATAGAAAACGGTACCTCTCCCCGGGTCAATCTGGCAGTGGCAGGTGCGTATTCCAATCCCCAGCGTCTTCCAAATGTGGAAGGAATTATGTCAGGTCAAACTCTCACACCAAAGCTGCTGGATCAAGCCTGCAGCATCACTATGGAGTCTGCCGGTCCCGTTTCCGATTTTCGCGGCAGCGCAAAATATCGCCGTTCCATAGCAGGTGTGGTAGTCCGTCGTGTGCTCTTAAAAGTCTGGGAACAGGCACTCTTGACCGGCCTGGTTGCTGAAAGGAGTGATCAATGAAGATTGCATTCGAATTAAATGGCAAAAACATTGAAACAGAAGTACAGCCCGGTGAGCTGCTCACCGAGGTACTTCGTCGTTTGGACTGTAAAAGCGTCAAGCACGGTTGTGAAACCGGTGAATGCGGTTCATGTTCCATCCTGCTCGATGACCGCCTGGTCCCCAGTTGCCTGCTGCCGGCTGCCCACGCTGATGGTCACCGCATCGAGACGGTGGAAGGACTTTCCCAGGGCACGGGGCTGCACCCCATCCAGGCCGCCTTTATGGAAACAGGCTCGATCCAATGCGGCTACTGCACGCCTGGGATGATCCTTGCCACGAAAGCATTATTGGACAAAGAGCGCTACCCCTCCCTGGAAAAAGCCCGCACGTCGCTCAGCGCTGTGCTGTGCCGCTGTACCGGTTATGTCAAACCGGTGGAAGCTGTCTTTCGCGCCGCTGCGCTGCTGCGCGGCGAGCCTGTTCCCCCGCTCAACTCGCCTGCCGGGAGTGAAAATAAAGCCGAAACGACTCAGGGTCACCACAGTTCTTCTCAGGTTCATCTCAGGCCTCAGTCGGGTTCAGTCGTCGGTGTTTCTACTCTGAAAGTGGATGCCCGCCGCCTGGCAAAGGGACATCCTGCTTTTACTGATGACATCACCCTTCCCGGTATGCTCCATGCGGCCCTATTGACCAGCCCGCACCCCCATGCACGCATCACCCGCATCGACGCCTCCCGGGCGCAAGCCTTGCCCGGCGTTCATGCTGTTCTTACCTACAAAGATATTCCCCGTGTGATCTTTGCCCCCGGTTGTCAATCCTATCCCAACCCCAGACCCTACGACCAGGTCAGCCTGGATAACAAGGTGCGGTACATTGGGGATAAAGTGGCTGTCGTGGCTGCAGAGTCGCCCGAGATTGCCCGCCAGGCTCTCGAAATGATTGAGGTCGAATACGAACTCCTCCCAGCAGTCTTCGAGGCGAAGGAAGCGCTTGCCGAAGACGCTCCCATCATCCATGACGAAACCGATTCGATCGGCATTAAAGATGCCAAGCGCAATCTGGTGGTCACCATCACGGCTGATGTCGGTGATGTTGAGGAAGGTTTCGCCCTATCCTCCCGTATTTTTGAACATACCTACCAAGTCCAGCAGGTTCAACAAACGCCTATCGAACCCCATGTTTGTGTGACCTACTGGGATGAAGATGAACGCATGGTGGTGCGCACCAGCACGCAAGCGCCTTTCCACATGCGCCGGGTACTTGCCCCCATCCTGGGTCTGCCCATCAGTCGCATCCGCATCATTAAGCCGCGCATGGGCGGTGGCTTTGGCGGAAAGATGGATATCATCCTTGAAGATCTCTGCGCTCATCTGACGATGAAAACAGGACGCCCGGTCCGCTTCGAGCTGACCCGAGAACAGGAGTTCACCAATGGACGCTCACGCCACCCCGCTGCCATCACCTACCGGATCGGTGTGGATGAACAGGGCAACCTTATGGCGGTGGAAATGAACGTCATCGAAAACACCGGCGCTTTCGGCGTCCAGGGCATGACGGTTGTCAACCTGATCGGTATGCGGGGGCTTTCCACCTACCGCAGCCCCAACATGCGTTTCGATTCAAAGGTTGCTTATACCAACCTGCCGGTCCCTTCCGCCTTCCGCGGTTTTGGTGGCCCCCAGGCGCAGTTCGCCATGGAATCGATGATGGATGAGATTGCCGCTGAAATGGGGCGGGATCCGGTCGCTTTTCGATTGCAGAATGCCATCCGGGTCGGGGATGAAATTTCCATCATGGCTCTCCTCGGTGAAGGCGGCCCCGTGGTGCAAAGCGTGCACAGCAGCACGCTCCCCGAATGCGCGGAATCTGCCGCTGCCGCCATCGATTGGGACCGTTCCTCAGATCCATCCTGGAAATTGGACCCGGCCCGTCCCAACATTCGCCGCGGCCTGGGCACAGCCCTGGTCATGCATGGTACCGCCATTCCGGGATTGGATATGGGAGGGGCTGTCATCAAGATGAATGACGATGGCAGTTTCAACCTGCTCATCGGCGCTGCCGACCTGGGCACCGGCTCCGATACCATCCTCGCTCAAATGGCCGCCGAAACGCTCGGCGTATCTCTTGATAAAATCATCGTTCTTTCAGGCGATACCGACCTCACGCCCTTCGATGTGGGCGCTTATGCCTCCAGCACGACCTACATTTCCGGCATGGCCGTTCAAAAAGCCGCTAAAGCTGTGCGAGAAAAGCTCTTTGATCGCGCAGCATTGATGCTTAAAACCGAACCGGTTGGGATGATCGCCCGTGACGGACGGGTTTTCACTTCCGATGGACGCTCAGTTACTCTCGGTGAAATCGGTTTACACAGCCTCCACACCATTGACCAGGAACAGATCATGGGGACGGCCTCCCATTACTCCATGACATCACCGCCCTCCTTTGGCGCTCAGTTCGCCGAAGTGGAGGTGGATATTGAAACTGGAGAAGTGCGCGTAATCCACCTTGCCCTCGCCGTCGATTGTGGCACGGTCATCAACCCCCAGGCTGCCGAGGGACAGATGGAAGGTGGAATGGCCACCGCCCTTGGTTATGCCGTTTGTGAGGAAATGGCCTATGATGATCGCGGCGCCCTGCTTAATCCACGCTTTGGAGATTACCGCATCTTCCAGGCGGATGAAATGCCACGTATGACTTGCCTCCTGATCCCCTCCTATGAGCAAAGCGGTCCCTTTGGGGCCAAGGGGTTGGGTGAAATTACTGCCGAGGGTGTCGCTCCCGCCGTTGCCAATGCAGTCTTCGACGCCACTGGGACCCGCTTCCGGTCACTGCCGCTGACTCCGGAAAAAGTCTGGCAAGCCTTGCAGGAGTCAAACTAACTTATATCGATCATTTGAGTTTCTGGTCTGATCTTCTGATAATCAGAGCTTCGCCATAAGGATTAATTCCTGCGGTTTCCTCAATATCAAGTTCTGCAATCTGTTAAATTTAATGACTCTACTGCAAAAACCTGAACTTGAACAACCAAACACCCATTTTTGAACCCCGAAATAGTTCGAAAGGGCGCGAATGAAGTCGTTGAAAAATAGACAAAAAGAACTCGCCTGAGCGCCTTCGGCCCCTCTCTTTGAGATTTCTTCGTGGATTTGCTGTCAACGCACTGTGGGTCTTTAAGCCCACCCCTGTGGCCTGTTTGACGATTTGTTTCAAGTTCAACACAATCGCCGTGAAGTGCGCCTGAAAGCCAAAACCTGCCAAACCGAGATAACGACAACGATCCAACCCGTGCCCCTGCTTGGCTTCCCCGAATTTATGCTCAATCTTGTATAGTTCTTTACGTCCTTCGTTGTTAGCCGGTGTTTGGATCAGCTCCAGCCATACTTCTTTTGCAAAGCATGCCTTCGGCATTGGCGTCTTTCTTTTTTTTGCGGACATCTTTGAGACAGATGGCTGACTTGAGATGGTGATATTCTAAATAAAAATGATTGTTGCCGTCATCATAACCGCGGTCGGCCGCGTAGGTATTGACGGGAAGTTTTTGGGCCAGGGCCTGATCCACCAACCCTTCATACCCAAAAAAATATTTCACCCCGCAGAAGGATTAATTTCTGGTATCCATGTAGCGCTTTTAACCATCTTTACCTCGCTTGTGGTGTGTTTCATTAATTGAATCACAAACCGCGATTTTCGACAATTATTGACTTGTTTTTAACACCCTCAGTCATCCCAGATTGACACAGGTGTAGGTGTTGATGTATAATATTGTTAAGGAGAAATCTTATGTCTCAAACTAAGTATCGAGCCCAAATTTTATTGGAACGAGAACAGCATCAGGCGCTATCAGAGATAGCCGCTCAACGGCAGCAGAGTCTCTCCCATGTGGTTCGGGAGATCGTGGGAAACTACCTATCTGAGTACGATGAAGATGTGCAACGGAGCCAGGAAATTCGGGCTATTGAGAAACTCGGCCAATTACGGCAAGAAATTTTGGCGCAACATGGCCCAATCCAAGAGGATCTGCTTGAAGATGCCAGAGCGGAACGAGATTCAGAATTAATTGACCGAAACGCGATCAGCCGATGACGATAGTTTTGGATGCGAATCTAATTGTCTCATTAGTATTAGCTCTCCCCTACTCAGAAGCGGCAACCCACCAAATTATAGCCTGGAAACGTCAAGGTAAGACCTTGGCAGCTCCGGCATTATGGACTTATGAGGTCTGCAGTGTCCTACGCAAAGCAGAGGTGACAGGTTACCTGGATGCAGATCAGATCAACAATGCTCTCATACAATTGTGGCGCATTAATATTCAGGTAATCCCAGCAACCTTAGACCTGCAGCGACAGGCACTCATTTGGGCAGAGCGACTGGGCCAATCAAAAGCCTATGACGGCGCTTATTTAGCAGTCGCGGAGTCGTTAGGAAGCGAATTTTGGACAGCTGACCGCCGCCTGGCCCAATCCGCTCACCAATCAGGCGCTTCCTGGGTGTTTTCTATCGTTGAGAGTTCGCGCTAGTTTCTCAACACATAACTGATCTAAACGCATGCATTAGTGATAATTTTGGAGAGACTCCTAACCTGGACAAGCCAGAACCAAAAAGGTTGCATAATCTGGGGGAAACCGACCACCGATTCTGGTGCATGCCGTCCACTCATTCTGGTGCATGCCGTCCACTTTTTCATGAAGGCCGGAATCTAACAACAGAACTGGTCAGACACTCAAAGATGTGTCATGCTTGCCCTCATCCCAACATGATGAGGAGGCAACAATGGCACAAAGGAGACTGACTTTGCGAAAGATTAAAGAAGTCCTGTGATTGAAATGGGACTTAGGATTGAGCGCCCGGCAGGTAAGCGCAAGTTTGAAGATTGCCCACAGCACGGTGGAGGAATATCTCAAACAGGTCGAACAAGCTGGGCTGGACTGGTCGAAAACCGAAGTTGAACTGCAACAAAAGGGGGTGACCCGGATACTGTTGTGGCAGGAATACCGGGATGAGCATCTGGATGGCTATAGCTACAGCCAGTTCTGTATGCGATTCAGACGATGTCTGAAAACCCAGGCAAAGACCGTGATGCGGATCCCCAAAATGGCTGGGGAGGAAGTACACCACACCCCGTTTAGCCAAGACTTAAGCTGGCTCTTTTGCTGGAGACCGAAGTTACCTTCAGCCCCATCCCCTTGTTGGAAGCGCAACAGCAGAACATCCGGAAAAAATATTAGGAGACTGGCCTGATGATGTTCCTGCACTGACTCACGCTGAAACAGTTTTCGGCCAACCGGCATGTGTATAAAATGAAAGATCAAGGGCCACAGAGTGCGCAAAAACAATTATGGTGCGGCTTGGCAAAGCCTGCCATCATACATGCAGGTATAATTGGCATAGGTTGCACAGAAGGACACTGTTTTGAAGCAAGACAACTCACTGACTATTTTGTTAATTGAGGGCAGCCGGGGCAATCACCCCGCATTTAGCTGCGCGCTTCGCCAAGGCTATCGGGTGACTAGCGCGCCCACCGGTCGCGCAGGCCTGGCAATCATCCATGCCCTCAATCATGACCTGGTGATCGTTGACGCGGCTTCAATGGGTACCAGTGGTGTCCGGATTTGCCAATCCTACCGTAAGACAAGTTGTGAGTTACCAATCATTCTGATCGCGGATCATAGTGTTTCCCTCCCTAAAGACATTGATGCGAACTGCGTGATTCATCTACCGTTCACAGTGCAAAAGTTGGCCAACCGGATTGATGTGTACCAGCCAACAGATGGCAAGTTCATTATGAAGAGCGGACCCATAGAATTGAACATGCAGACGCAATTGGTGACCTGCCAGGAAAAACAAACCAGGCTGACGCCCCGCCTGGTGAAGATCCTAGAAATATTGATGAGAAACCATGGCAAGGTGGTCAAACGCGACCCACTGTTCAAATCGGTTTGGGAAACAGAATACACGGGCGACACCCGCACCCTGGATGTGCATATTAGCTGGCTGCGGCAAGCCATCGAGGAAGACCCGCGCCATCCTCGTTTAATAAAGACCGTCCGCGGGGTGGGCTATCTTTTAGATCTGTAATACGCCTTTTCGAGTCCGGTGTTCACCTTCAAAATCTCGTTCAGCAACAATACGATTGCACTTTTAGAGGTCCTTCACTTCCCTGCTCAAACCCCCATGTGTGACAATGTGGTTTCCTTACAATCAAAGCAGGCTATACGAAATTAGCCATTATTGATGTGGTCTAAGCCAGCGATGTGAGGATCAACCCGTTATCTGCTGCCCAATGGGCACTGCCATCGCGGAAACTAAGGGCACCCCCACCCACCAGGGCATCGAGGACGGCACCTGAGAGATTGAGATGGTCATGACCCTGACGCTCTCCGTCCGGGTTATCGTAAATATATCGTAAGTTATCACTTTTGACCGCATAGTGACGACTTACGATATTTCGTCTGCTGATCAGACAATGAAAACAAACGAATCAAATTTAGCAGTCCCGAATTTGACAACTAAATTCCTTACCGCTAATTGGTCACCAAGGTTGAACTACCGGCGCTCACCCTGGCTAATTGAGTATCGTGACTCAAAAGGGCGTGTCCAAGGTGGTTGGAAAGGATGGCAGGTTAAATACTTTTCAGAAGTGAATCCACAGTAAACAATTGTACGCTTTCGAGACTGGATTTTTCCTCCAGGTCGAGAGTAAAGCCACTGCGTGCAAAGATCGCAAATTTCACTTTCTGAATGTCATGATCTCTCATCAAGATTTGGGCTTTACGCTCAAGATCGTATAAAACCTTCATTCCAACCGGGCGAATGGTCCATTTGCACTCGCCCAATAACGCAATCTTCTCTTTAAGGTTGACCGCCAGGACATCGATCTCCTCATCTCGATTCCACCATCCCCCAATCCGCTCAGGTAGAAAGGTCATTTCACCCGTTTGCGCCAAGCGCCCTGTGAAAGCGATTGCTGCTTCCTCAAACGCAGTGGCAACAAAATGATCCAGATCTGGTTTAATGTGTTTTTTGAGAATGGCATCAGCCAACCCCAAGTCAAGGCCACTTTGATTGGGATGCACATAGCGGAACCAGAATCTCAAAAAATGATCGTCAATTTGGTAAATACCCTTTCTACTCTTTTCAGGCTGTGTTTCAGTTGCAGGCACACGCCGAGTGATCAGATGCATTTGCTGCAAAATATCCAAGTAACGGGCAACGGTGGTCACAGAACTTATTCTTGATCCTTGTGCAATTTCATTCAAACGTGTCCTGCCTTGAGCAATCGCCCGCAAAATTGAAAAATAGTTGCGCGGCTCTCTGAGCTCTTCCATGAGGAGCAGGCGTGGTTCGTTGAACAATGTGCCGGTTTGCGAATCCAAAATATGCTGCCGGATATTGGATAAAATACTTTGGCTGTCATTGAACGTTCGTAAATAATAAGGCATGCCTCCTACAATTGCCCAAGCAACAAATTTTTCTTCAGGTGAATAGTTTGGAAAGAACATGGCGGAGGAAGGAAGATCCATCGGACGTAGGAAAGCGCTGGCCGTTCGCCGCCCATATAAAGGTGCTTGATATCCTAACACCTCCGTTTCCATCATACCAATATAGGAACCACACAATACCAGCATCAGCTGGGTGTTTTTCAATTTTTCATCCCAGACTTTTTGCAATATTGAAGGAACAGCTTTGTTGCCGCTGATCAAGTAAGTAAATTCATCCAGAACAATAATGGGTCTTGGTCGCATAGGTAAATAAGCCAGCGCCTGAAATGCAGCCTCCCAGGAGGGGAATGTAAACCCAGGGGGGACATCAGCATGATTAAAACCATAGATTTGTTGAGAAAAAGTAGCCAATTGTTCAGAATCGCTGCTTAATGTGGCAATAAAGAAGATGTGTGGTTTGTCTACACAATAAGCGCGTAACAATTCTGTCTTTCCCACTCTCCGGCGGCCGTACAGGACGAATAGCTCTGCCTGCGCTGAGCGATACCGCTGATCCAATAAATCAAGTTCGTTTTTTCGGTCTATGAACATCAAGCCCTCCATCGAATCACACGGGAACAATACGATAATACTAATCATAATTATTATAATCGTGATTAGTATATTTTCAAGTGCGCGATTGAGAGTGCGCGATTGAGATCAGTTGAAGACCAAGAGGGGCGCGCTCTAAATACGCCTCCGAGCAGCCAACACGTATTACGGAGACCTTTATATCCCCCACCGGGGTAATATTTTAGCGCTTGGGGACGATGGCTGGTGAGAGCCTGGAGAAAATGACAATGCGTGTCAATCATGTATCCCTCTTATTCCCCTTGCCACATCGGGATCCGCGCAAAATCAGCGAGCAGCAGCGTATCGATGGACGCTTGTGACTCAGGGTAGGTCGATAGGGTCATCTTCTGG
Source organism: Anaerolineaceae bacterium UBA2274 (assembly GCA_002347705.1). Taxonomy (GTDB): domain Bacteria; phylum Chloroflexota; class Anaerolineae; order Anaerolineales; family Anaerolineaceae; genus Mesolinea. The sequence goes on from DDWY01000091.1 coordinate 51,496, forward strand.
TCGGTAATTGCCTCTTCTGGAGGGAGTACATCAATGACCCCCCTTCTGTGTGCTCAGCGGCACCGTGGGAACCTTGTTATGGGGCGTGCTATGACTGACATAGAGATGGAAAATGAAAAAACCCAATATTAATTCTAAAGATTGTTACCCAACAAAGATATTTAAAATTTAACCTGAAGGAGTGCTTGGCTAAAATAACTGTACGTAAAAGCGCTGCGTGACTTCCAGCGCTTCTTAAACTTAGTTTGGTTAATTTTTGCATAATCCGGAGGAAACCGACCACTAATTCCAGAGCACGCTCATGGTGCCTGAACTGACGACTTCCGCATTATTCGATGAAACTCTGATGCAAGTACGCAAAAAGAGAAGTGTTACAAAACTGGTTTTCCACTGCCCAAGCGCATTGCCCGCCGAAGCCTAACAACAGCAATGCGGCCAGAGGGGTTTGGAGAGTTTTTTCTTGGGTTCGGTAGCGGCACAGGGTTTGATTCATGGTGAGGCCTTTCAATATGGAAAAGATACACATTTTCTCGGCTGAAAATTGTTGCCTGGATAGTTTTACGCGAGGTGGTAAGCATCACGATATTTACCTGAGTGCCCCACGCCAGGCAGCGCCGGAAATACTCAAGACATTTCTGCAGCAACCCATTCTGAAAGTGTGAAATGTCCCTTATTGATCAGCTTGCCGGTTCCCTCGACCGATAAAACCTAAAATTTGCCCGCCGACCTGCTGATCAGGGCAATCGCAAAGTCATGAATTTAATATTTCCGACAAGAATTTTGTATCAACAGCGCAAAGCATTCTTTTAGTCTTAGCGCCGCATTTTTTAGATTTGTTCAGCCTTAATAAGTTGAGAGCCATTTTACGAATAGGTGCCAGGTTCTCAGGAGCATGACCTGTTCTTACTCGACTGTCATCTTCTCTGAAAGATATGTCCAGACTCCAATGAGGTTTATTTTCAACTTCCCAATGCCGCCGAATGAAGTCCATTATCCGGGCTGCTCCAAACTCAACGCTAGAAATAAAATATCTAATTTGAGAGGATGTTTCTCCTTCTTTTACTCTTGTGGCTTTAACAGTTGCCAAACTTCTCAAATTTTGCCAACTGCCACCAGGATCAATGTAATTAATATACTCAGGGTCTGAAGTGACCCAACATTCTCTGGTTTCGATCCTGCCATGCGCTTTATTAATTTTGGTTACCACATCACTATCTGGTTTCCCGACCTGGCATCCATGGTTGACACAACTCGGTTGGCCAACCGGCCGGAGGCTATTCAACAAATCCAAAGCGATCCGGAAAAAGCTGCCGGCATCATCCAAAACCAACATTCCCTGCCCAATCAAGCGACTGCTCAGTACGAACAACAAGCCAACGCCTATGGCGAACCTCCCGATATAATCATTGATCCTGCAGATATTACGCTGAACGATTAATAGACATACCTTCTTTCCCTGCTTCTCAACTTCGTTTTTCGTAAAAATAAAAACGAAGCAATATACCCTTAACCTAACGAATTTTGTCCTTCTGCGGGTAAAAACCCAGAATTACTATACGAAATGCGGCGTATATCCCAAGGACCTGACCCCCTCTGAGAAAAAGATAACACCAAATTGCCAACGTTCTTTCCATATCTTCAAACAATTACAGGCAAACGCTCCCCTGGGGTGCTATTCCCTACCCTTCAAAGAGAATGACATCAGCATTGTAGACCGGTCCGGCCAAATAGAGGTCAATTGATCCTCATAAATTATCCGATTCATTGACTAGAAAATAGGTTCTACTTTCGACAATGCAAATTATTTTATTATCATCGGAAGGAAAACCTTATATCCATCAGAATCATAGATAACCGCAACCGCATGGTCCTCAGCAGGCATGGTAAGCGTATTTGTGGATTCTATGCTGCTGTCGTCGTTAGTTTGCAGCCAGCCAGCTGTAAACCAACCGGGGCTGGGGGCGCCTGTCAATTCAATGATCTCGCCGGCAAGATAGAAACCATGTGGGCAGCCCTGCGAAAATTCAGGTGAGTTCAGAGGGTCACCGCCATTGCCTGAGTGTCCGCGAAGTAGCGCATGGCAAACAAGGGTGCTCACCAGTTTGCTATCAGAAGTGGTATTGCTGCCAGAATCCTCCACAGTAAGTGTGATGATATGATCCCCAGGGACAAGCACTACTTCCAGTGTTTCACCCTTGCCTAGTACTCCATCAATGCTGGATGTCCAGGTGAGAGCCTCAGCACCTAGTTGGCCATCTTCAAGGTCCCAGGCTGATCCAGCCAGTGATATTGGGATGCCCTCCAAAGAAGTTGTGTCGGTTTCTGCTTGGATAATCTCAACCCGAGGTGATTTTCCCGCAATTTCAAATAACCCATCAGATTCATCGGTGCTTATATGGGCGCCATCTGAAACTTCGACACGCACACGAGCAGTTGTTGTGCCTGGAAGATCTGCTGCTGAAACTGTTAGTTGGCTTTCCGTAAGGCTGACACCCAATTGGGTCCAGTTAACCCCATCTGTGCTAAACAATACATTGTAAGTCAAATCGTTGCCATCAGCATCACTGCGCATTGCCTCGCAAATAATCTTACTATAGAAGCCTACGTTGCCTCAAAATAAATGTTACTCTGAAGCCAGGTCAACCGATCTGGAGATAGAGAAATATGATGAGTAAACGTAGTAGACAAGAGTTGACAAAAGAGATTTATCCACGATATCTAAAGGCAAATAAAGCAGAAAAGATAAAGATACTTGACGAGTTCACACTGAGGTCACCGGATACCACCGGAAATACGCCATCCGATTACTCAAACATGGTTTGAAAAGAAGAGGGTATAAAAAAGCTGGTCGGAAGAAGAAATATCAAGGTGAAGTTGTAGAAGTCCTCAAAAAGATTTGGGAAACCTGTGGCAGGATTTGTTCTAAGCGGTTGCATCCGTTTCTACCTGAAATGGTGATGGTGATGGAGAGATTTGGGGAGCTGTCATGCCGCCCGGAGACCAAAACATTGTTGTTGAGTATGAGTCGTTCCACGATAGATCGCTGTCTGAGAAAGGCCAGACATACCCAACAGAAAGGTATCTCTACCACCAAACCTGGAACATGGCTCAAGAAGTCGATCCCAGTTCGTACCTGGCATGACTGGGATGATACGAAGCCAGGGTTCGTGGAGATGGATTTAGTAGCGCATTGTGGCGGAAGTGTCATGGGACAGTTTTTATATACGCTAACGGCTGTGGACGTGTCTACAGGATGGACAGAATGCCTGGCAATACCCAATAAAACACAAATTGCGGTCTCTACGGCCATCAAGGCGATGCGCTTGCGTCTTCCTTTCCCTTTGTTGGGGGTTGACTCTGATAATGGGAGTGAATTTATTAACGATCTCCTTTACCGATATTGTCTTGAAGAACAAATTACGTTCACGCGTTCCCGCCCATACAAAAAGAATGATCAGGCTTTCGTGGAGCAGAAAAACGGGTCTGTCGTTCGAAATACGGTCGGACACGATCGGTTTGAAACGGAAGAAGACCTTCGCCTCCTTCAATTGGTTTATGAGTACCTCCATGTGTATGTCAATTTCTTCCAACCGGTCATGAAATTGATCGATAAGAAACGCATTGACGGAAAGACCGTAAAAGTTTATGATCAAGCCAACTCACCTTATCGTCGAGTTCTTGCTGCTGAGGATATAGCATTTGCACATAAAGCAAGCTTATCTAATCTATATGTTCAGCTCAATCCCGTGACCTTGCGAAAGAACATTGACTTGAATGTTGGTAAATTATGGAAGATCGTAAAGTAACATTCTTATTTGAGGCAACCATCACCCTAAAGTAAGATTTTCTATTGAGGCAGTACGTATTTTCAAGTGCGCGATTGAGAGTGCGCGATTGAGATCAGTTGAAGACCAAGAGGGGCGCGCTCTAAATACGCCTCCGAGCAGTGCCAACACGTATTATGGAGACCTTTATATCCCCCACCGGGGTAATATTTTAGCGCTTGGGGACGATGGCTGGTGAGAGCCTGGAGAAAATGACAATGCGTGTCAATCATGTATCCCTCTTATTCCCCTTGCCACATCGGGATCCGCGCAAAATCAGCGAGCAGCAGCGTATCAATGGACGCTTGTGACTCAGGGTAGGTCGATAGGGTCATCTTCTAGTCGGTAATTGCCTCTTCTGGAGGGAGTACATCAATGACCCCCCTTCTGTGTGCTCAGCGGCACCGTGGGAACCTTGTTATGGGGCGTGCTATGACTGACATAGAGATGGAAAATGAAAAAACCCAATATTAATTCTAAAGAGGTTCCTCGCTGTTTTATGTGGGTAAGCCATAATTCAGATTACCAGCGATAAGATAATAGAAAAGGATATCTCCCGAGTTTCTTTCTCAGAGACAATGCAAAGTAATTCCCATTGATTTCCAATGAGTTTATTTATTGACTGATACGTTTGAAGGAAATCCGCTTGAGGGGCGCCAATCAACGAAATGATGAACGAGACTTTTGGTTGGTATGAGAAATTATCTATGGGCGGTAATATATTTTTTTCTAATTTCAACCAGCGTTTACAAGATCGTTTGGCAATCCAATCTCTAATAACGAAGGAAAATCGGATCATATTGAACCGATGATAGACTGTTCTTGCCAACTGTTTAATTTTTGAATTTGGTGGAATGATTGAGCGGAACTTGTTAATCAGAGATGACATAACACGAGTTAGATGAACCAGCTAGCAAAAACAGAATCATGGTACCAAATAAAGCGGATCGGGCCGCTGTAAAGGAACAATACAACCAACGCTATCACTGTACTAAGTCCTGAGTTTCTCAAATTAGTGTCCTGAAGAAAGGCGAATTAACAACGTTTTGACTGTTTCTGGCAGTTCAGGTTCAGCCAATATTTCTTTTCCGTTAATGGTTACGATGCCTGAACGGATCGGACGAAGCAACTTAACAAACTGCTTGATACTGATCCCGGTCTGATGCTCAATTCTTCTGCTGATTGCCAAAGCTGCCAAAACAATTGTCAGATGCGCCTCAATAGAATCTCGCTTTCGATGATAGATTGGCCTGGCTCTCAGATCTGATTTGGCCATGCGGAAAGTCGCTTCGATCTGAAATAGTTGATGGTAGTAAGCAATCACTTCCTCATCTGGGATATCAAGATTAGTGA
>DDWY01000007.1 GCA_002347705.1 Anaerolineaceae bacterium UBA2274
TAAGATCAAATTCAAGACCATACTCTGTAGGCAAGCTATCGCTTTGACAGAAAAGGATAATTTGTTTTTACAAAGAAATAGACCTGTTTCTACAACGAAAAAAATCTTTAATCTGTCACATCGTGCCCTTTGGGTATTGCGAACCTCTTTTGTGACACGTAGTGTACTATTTCGTAAGCAATCTAAACTCTTTATAGACTTAATCTCCGGAGGAAGCAAGATCACGTTTGCTAATCGCGAAGCAAAATTGGTATCGGTGTGGTTGTAAACCAATTACGGTCCATGAGGTTGAGAGTTTAGATTGCTTCGTTCCTCGCAATGACAAATTAGAGCTTTCCGTGACAGCCTGTCAGGACATTAAAAAGGGAACTCAGGTGGAACTGGCAGGCCATTTTCCTACGAGCTGACAGTATAATACGCATAATTATGACAATCCGAGGTGACGAATGACAAAACAAGCTCTCCCCCACGGTCTCTGGCCATCCCCCATCACCCCCGCCATGCTGGCAGGCAGTATCCGCCTGAACGATGTGCAGTGGTCCCCGGACGGTAATTTCCTGGTCTGGTCGCAATCCCAGGATGGAAAAACCAGTCTCTTAGCCTGGAAGCCGGATGAGTCCGCCTGGGATCTGACTGGTGATTTCAATCCCTCTGGCTCCGTTGGTTACGGTGGAGGGGATTTTTACGCCGGCAACAATCAAGTCCTCTTTGCTGATCGCAACGGACGACTTTATTCCAAACCTTATGGCGCGGGTTTACCCAGGGTCATCACGCCCGGTTTTGGCGGTGCAGCCGCCCCGGTGCTCAGTCCGGATGAGAAATTTATCGTCTTCGTGCACACCTATGAAGGTAAGGACCTCCTGGCAGTCGTCGACACTGAGGGCTCTGAGTGGCCAAAAATTTTGCGGCAAGGTGCCGATTTTTACATGCAACCCGCTATCAGTCCGGATGGAAGCCGGCTTGCCTGGATTGAATGGGATCATCCTGAAATGCCCTGGGATGGGACCAGGCTAATGCTTGGCAGGCTAAGCACAGATGGAATGAGTTTGGATCAGGTCGAGCAACTTGATGGAGATAGGGAAAGGGCTGTTTTTCAGCCATGCTTCTCACCAGATGGGACAAAATTGGTCTGGTTGGTCAATAACGCAGAATTTGACGACCTGGTGGTCTTGGATCTGGCTGAGGGCAGGACCGCAAAGATCCTTAAGGACCAGAATTTACTTCCTCCAGCCTGGGTTCAGGGCAGACGCGCGCTCAACTGGCACCCAGATGGAAAGTCGATCTACTATCTTGAAAACCAACTTGGCTCAGTCAGCCTCAAGCAGGTTTTTCTGGAATCAAAGCAGAGTGAATTGGTAGATACCGGAGCATACACGCTCTTGGAGCAGCCAACGCTTTCTCGTAACGGAGAAATAGCTTGTATTGCCCAATCATCCAGCCTGCCAGCACGGATCATTGTCCTAAAAGACGGTCAGCCCAAAACCATCGCGCGAAGTCAGGCAGATTTTCTGGAACTTTCAGATCTTTCTACTCCCCGGGAATTCAGCTGGACATCTTCAGATGGCGCGGAAGTGCACGGACTTTATTACGCACCGGCAAACAAAAACTTCAGCTCTGACGGACCACCCCCAACCATTGTCTATGTGCATGGGGGGCCAACCTCACAGGTTTTTGACGCCTTCAACCTCGAGGCAGCCTTCTTTACCAGCCGGGGATATGCCTTTTTTGCGGTCAACTACCGCGGAAGCACTGGTTATGGACGAACCTATCGCAACGCGTTAAGAGAAAATTGGGGCAAAATTGACCTGCAGGACACAATTGAAGGCAGCCAGGCTTTGGTCAGAGCTGGGTTGGCTGACCCCAATAAACTGGTCATCAAAGGCGGCAGCGCCGGCGGATTCACACTGCTGAACGCGCTGGTGCACTACCCCGGCTTCTTCAAGGCAGGGCTTTGTTCATATGGAGTCTCCAACCTGTTTGACCTGGATACGCATAAATTTGAACTCCATTACAACACCTCTCTGGTCGGCGAGCTGCCTGAAGCAGCGGCAAAATACCATGCCTGGTCGCCGGTTTATCATGCTGACAAGATACGGGATGCCGTTGCAATCTTCCAGGGCAGCGATGATAAAGTGGTCCCTCCAGAACACTCTGAGTCCATCGTCCGTCTGCTTAGGGCTAACCACGTTCCGCACGAATATAAGCTGTATGAAGGCGAAGGGCATGGTTTTCGAAAAAAAGCAAACCTGATCGATTACTACGAAACAGTCGATCGTTTTCTCAAACAACATGTAGTATTCAGCTTCAAGGAGGAAGCATGACAATCCGGGAATTAACTCTTAAATCTTCAAATGGTGAAACGCTTTGGGGACAGGTCTGGGAACCTGAAGAAAAAGCCCGCGCGGTTATAGTGCTGGTGCATGGTCTCGGTGAGCATATCCAGCGCTATCAGCATGTTGCTGAAAAATTCAACGCCAAAGGCATTGCCTTACTGGGCTTCGACCAGCAGGGGCACGGCAAAACAAGCGGAAAACGGGGTGTGATCAACTCCACGGATGGCTTGATGGAAGATATCACCCAAGCCGTGGAATTAGCCAGAGAGCACTTCCCAGGTCTGCCGGTCTTCCTCTATGGTCACAGCATGGGAGCCGTGGAAGTGCTGTATTACGGGCTGAACGGTCCTGAACTCCCAGCCGGCATCATCGCCACCAGCCCCGCGCTGGACACTGCCAGCATGTCAGCTGCCCAGCGGGCTCTCGTCCGGCTGCTCAAGAACGTCCTGCCTGATTTGTCAGTCAATAACGGTTTGCCGATCGATGGACTTTCACGGGATGCCGCCAGCAACCAGGCTTATCGCGATGACCCCTTGGTGCACCCCAAAGCCAGCGTGCGCCTGGCAGCTTTCATGATGGAAGCGGCAGAAAACGTAATGCAAAAAGCCGACGACTGGGGTGTTCCGCTCTACCTGGCACACGGCAGTGCGGATCCCATCTGCCCGATAGCTGGTTCGGATCAATTTGCAGAGCGCCTGGGCAGTAAGGTGACCTACAAACGCTGGGATGGTTTTTATCACGAGACCCACAACGAGCCTGAAAAGGACGTGGTCATCGCCGCCATGCTGGACTGGGTTGAGAGCCAGATTAGCTAATTTAAATACAACGGCGGATTGGAAGCACGACCAAGTCACATTCAGTCAATGCTTTTGGTGCTTCCAATCTCGCCCTACGACTTAATCTGCTGCTAACAAAACCATTTGACTTTGATGGGGTTTGGCTCGTCCGGGATTGCCATGGCTTGCAGCACCGCAATCATCTTTTCGCATTCTTTTAATGCAAAGGCTTCGTGTTCCGCCCAGGGCACGTCCATGCCAAGCTGGTCATAGGCAGCCGCTAATCCCCCATACAAGGCCAGGCCCAGAGAATGAGTCGCGCTGTGAATGTACTTACATAATATCCATCTGTCCAAAATTCCCCTCCCCATAGTTGCTTCTTCACTTCGGGCACTCTTGCAAATATCTCTCTCGCGGTAATACTTTTTACTGCTTGTATGATCCTCTTTGCACTATTCATCGGGACTGACTGGATTAGAAAATGTATATGATCTTTATCTGTCCCAATTTCTATAAACTTAATTTCGTACCTCTTCTCTATTTCCAAACAGGTTTCCTTCAATACCTCGTCGACTTCTTCACCAAATACCACTTTCCGATACTTCGCTGGACATACAAAGTGGTATATCAATATCGAGATATTGTGACTCTTCCGCCATGTTTCACTCATACTTCTATCTTACTGTTTTTCGCAGCAAGCTGCGGGGAAATGCCCTCCTTTGATTACATTCATTACAACCCGATCAAACATGGGTATTCTGACACCTTTGATCGGGAATGGTCCAGTTATTGGAGTTATTACGGCAAAGACGAGAATATCCCGCCGGTGATTGATCCAAAAAAGTTCCAAAAATGTATTGATTCTTACGGGGAGTGAAGGCTTATTATGCAGGTTTTGTGCATGAAAAAAGATTGGACCTGCATTGGCCAGTGCATGTGATGTCAGGTTGAAAAGCGCAACCTGATCTACAACTCATTTTTGCTTTCGGAGGGGGCAAGCCCCCTCCTTACGGATTGGCTCATACGCCCCTGAAGCAGGGCGTGGCAATCTGCTTTCCATCTTGAATCACGCGACCCATCTGCGGTGGGTTGACTATAACTTATTGTGTTCCTGCAAGTGTTCCATGACGCCAACCCACCCTACCCGCGTTATCCGTCTTCGCGAGCGAAGCATCTCGATCGGCATTTCATCTTTGGTGAACACCTCAAAAGCCGTATTGGCGCGTTTCTTGCAACATATCCAACAGGTTTATTTGAAGGAGTTCATTATGTCCGGACTACTTATAGGTTTTTTCAAACAATTCTTTCTCCCAATGGGGTTTGTTGCCCTGTTGTTATTCCTCACCCTTTTACTGATCAATAAACACCCCAAAACAGCAACCGCGTTCGTTTTGATCAGCCTTGTGATCGTTGGCGTGTTCGGAAACCCAATCTTTTCCACCTTCCTAACCCGCTCGATGGAATGGCGCCATATGCCCATCACCCCGGAAACCAAAGCAGACGCCATCGTGGTGCTCGCGCAGGGCACACTCTCCGCGGAGACCCCACGCCAGCGCGTGGAAGTGGGGGAACAGGCAGACCGCCTGCTTTACGCTGCCACCCTCTACCAACAGCAAGCCGCTCCCCTGATCATCATCAGCGGAAATGTCAACCAGACTACTTCTGGACGAACGCTGCTGCTCGAACTCGGCGTGCCATCTGATGCCATCATGGTACAGGATCAGTCCTCCAACATGCGTGAAGACGCAGCGCTTACCGCGCCTATCCTGGCTTTACAAAACGTCAAACATATCCTCTTGATCACTTCCGCAATCCAGATGGATCGCGCCTACTTCTTGTTCCGTCAGCTCAACGTCGAAGTTACGCCTGCCCCTGCAGACTATCAGGTCAGCCTGCAAGACTGGGAGGACCTGAGCTCCTGGAATTGGCGCAGCACCATCACCAAGATTATGCCCACCAGCGAAGCCTTCAATCAGTCGGCTGCTGTCCTTTGGGAATACATGGGGCTGGCATTCTATCGCATCAAAGCGATCTTCTAAATTGGTCAAATCGCTGACCCTCTATCAGCGACAAAACTTCCGCAAAAAGTCTGCCAACCAAACGGTTGGCAGACTTGATTAACCCCCTATTGGAACCTTTCATCGCCTTATTTCGTCCATAATTAGAAAAACACTCAGGAGTAAACTTATGTTTCAAAAAATTTCATTCGTAGTGCTGTGCTTGATGATACTGGCAGGTTGTGCAATCAGCCCCACACCATCCGCGCAGTCTGAAACCCTAAGCGGTAAGCTGGCTTACGATAGCGCGCCGCAGTTCACGGAAGCTGAACTTCAACAACTCACGGAAAGCCAAAACGAATTTGCCAATGCAATCTTTGCGTATCAGGCTGAAGCCAAAGAAAACCTGGTAATTTCTCCATACAGCCTCTACCAGGCGCTCAGCATGCTTTACGCCGGTGCTGCCGGTGAGACTGCCAGCGAAATGCGGCTGGCAATGCGCATTCCATGGGAAGACGCGCGTGTGCACCGCCTGGTGAATGCCCTCAACCAGCGGATTTTCAGCTCTACCGGCTTAACAGATGCTGATATCCAGGCGTTTGAGCTGCAAATAGCTAACGCGCTCTGGGCGGCTCAGGATCGCTCTTTCGAGCAGGCTTTTCTGGATACCCTTTCCCAAAACTACGCTTCGGGGTTGAGAACACTCAATTTCACGGATGCCAATGCCGTAAGCGAAGCCATCAACGCCTGGGTTGCGGAGCAGACAAAACAGAAAATCATGCAGCTTGCTGATCCTTCGATGTTCAGCGCCGACACAGCCCTGGCACTGACCAACGCGGTCTATTTTAAGGCTGCCTGGCGATTTCCATTCAACGAGTCCGCCACAGCTGAAGCCCCCTTCATGCTCCTCAATGGCGACCAGCAAAACGTACCCACCATGCATATGACCGAAACGCTCAACGTGAGCATCACCGAAGATCTCATCATGGTACAGCTGCCTTACGCCGGCGGGACGATGGTAATGGAAATCCTCATGCCCAGCCTTGACTCGTGGAAGGATCCCGATGCCCTTGCTCAACTTTGGTCAGCCCAAGGGGGCTTACCCGAATCGCAACCAGAATATGTATCACTCAGCATGCCAAAATTCCGCATCGAAACCCCCATCATGGACATGATCCCTGCTCTTGAATCGAATGGGATGCGTCTTGCCTTCACAGATAACGCAGATTTTTCCGGTATCAGCGGTGATCAATCGCTGTACGTCAGTACGATCGCCCAAAAAGCCTTCATTGACGTTAATGAACTGGGCACCGAAGCCTCCGCTGCTACTATCGTGGTAATGAGGGAAAAATCTCTCCCAGGTGGAGAACCGCTACCACTCAGCATTGACCGTCCATTCATCTTCCAGATTCGCGACACCGCCACTGGCGCCATCCTCTTCATGGGCACCGTGATGCAGCCATAAACCTGACCGGGAACAAATCAGGCAAAATCATCGTCCAATTCATAGCGGAACCTAAAGAAACCCGCAAGAGGAGATAGAAAAATGAATCCAAGCAAAATCTTATTCAGTATCGTGATGATCAGCGCTCTAATGCTGGGAGCCTGTGTGCCCACGCAAAGTCCCACCGAACCCTACCCGGTGGATGAAACCGAAGAACCTTCAAATAATGAGCCTGGTGAAATCACTGACTCAAGCAGCGACGCGGCTTATATCGTTGACCCCCAGGCTGACCCTGAAGCTGTCAGACAGCTTGCCCAGTCCAATAACGGCTTCGCGCTGGCGCTCTACCAGGCACTGCGCGATCAAGACGGCAACCTGATCTACTCGCCTTACAGTATCTTCCAGGCGCTGCTCATGACAGCAGCCGGCGCTGAAGGCGCGACTGCCAGCCAGATGGCAAGTGTGCTGGGAGTGGACCTGAACGACCCTGAGATCCACAACCTGATGAACGCGCTCAATAAAGTGCTTACCACACAACCCGAGTACCTACAAAGCGATGCTCAGCCTCTGACCTTCAACATCGCCAATGCTGTTTGGGCTCAAAAGGACTTTCATTTTGAGCAATCCTTCCTGGACACTCTTTCGTCCAATTACAACGCCGGACTGAAACTGGTGGATTTCAACAAACCTGAAGACGCGCGCGCCCTTATCAATCTGTGGATAGCCGCTCAGACTAACGACAAGATCCAGGAGCTTATTCCTGAGGGTTTGCTCGATCAGATGACCCGCATGGTGCTCACAAACGCCATTTACTTCAAAGGCGCATGGTCTAATCAATTTGAAGAAAAAGACACTGAAGATGGAAATTTCACGCTGCTTGACGGCAGCAGCGAGACCGTGCCTTTCATGCACGGCAATTTTACCCTCTCTGCCATGGTGAGCGATAAGATCCAGGCAATCAGGCTGCCCTACGAAGGTGGCACCTATGCCATGGCAGCCATTATGCCTCTCGAAAACTTTGCTGAGTTTGAGGCACAACTGACCGCCGCAGACCTGGAACAGTTACTGAACAGTCTCCACTCTTCCTCAGCCATAGTCGATCTGAGCATGCCAAAATTCCAGTCTGAAAGCCGCTTTGGTCTGGGTGAAATACTGGCTGGGCTCGGCATGCCGGATGCTTTCGATGCCCAAAAAGCTGATTTCTCGGGTATGACCGGCAAACCCGACCTGATGATCAGCTCGGTCTTGCACCAGGCGACCATCGACGTCAATGAAGAAGGCACCGAAGCTGCTGCCGCAACCGCTGTGGCAATGAGTGTGACCTCCATGCCTGGGCAGAGCTACACCATCCGCCTGGACAAGCCTTTCATCTACGTGATCTACGAAACCACCACCAACACCATTACTTTCATGGGGCGTGTGGTGAACCCGTAATTGGGATCAGTAACAAAAAACTCCTGCAATTGCAGGAGTTTTTTTATTGGGTTTGTTTAGCCAACCATGTAAGCCATGGAGACGGTGCCCGGACCGACGTGGCTGCCGATGACCGGGCTCACTTCCGAGCGAATGATCTCAACCGGATTGAGCCGCTCTTTGGCGAGATTTTCCATGGTGACCATGTCGTCGAATGCCAGCGCGTGGAAGGGTGCCAGGCGGACAGGGCTGCGCCCATCTACTCCATTTTCGACCAGTTCCACCATGCGGATCAGCGCCTTTTTGCGAGACCTTACGCTCTCAACCAGCTCGATTTTTCCGCCACGGATCTCCATGATCGGCTTGAGGTTCAACGTCGAACCGAGCAGGCGCTTGGCGGAGTTGATGCGTCCACCACGATGCAGGTACTCAAGGGTGTCCACGGTGAAATAAACACCGATGCGCCCATAAGCGTCCTGGGCTAATTCGTGGCATTCCTGCAGGCTGGCGCCTTTTTCAGCCGCTCGCGCGACTTCCAAAACCATCAAGCCTAATGCCATAGACACTAATTTCGAGTCCATCACAATCAGGTTTTCGGGGTTTCCAAGTTCAGCGCTGGCCTGAAGGGCAGAGTCGATCGTGGCAGAGATGCCGCTGGAAATGCCCAGGTAAAGCACCTGGTTGCCGGCATCCAATAATTTTCCAAAAACCTCGAGGAATTGCCCCACCGTTATCTGGCTGGTGGTGGCCATGCTCTTGGACTGACTTAATTGCTGATAAAACTCCTCAGCCTGGATGTCGATTCCGTCGTAGTAAGACTTGCCTTCCCAATTAACTATCAACGGCAAGACCGGAATTTGATATTGATCCACATATTCCTTGGGTAGATAAGCAGAAGAATCGGTGGCAATGATAACTTTGTTCATGGTAGTCTCCTCAATCGTATTTCATAAAAGTATAGCACATACATTGTCATCCCTGTTTGCTTACCAATGTACGAATGGGGGCTTTCGGCGAGATTTTGGCACTATCAGATAGCACTTGATAGGTACAGAAGCTTCATAAGTGTTATCATGACGACATCTTGCCTGACGCATCCATCCTCAAAAGGGATATTGCGGGTCTAAGAAAGGTATTTATGGAAAATTTAAATTTAGAAAACAAAAATGCGATCGAGGGGGATCAGATTTCTCCGACGGTCCTGGAAGAAAAAAATGTCCAGTCGGATGGCAAACTCAAGCGCCCATTTCCGATCCTTTTAGCAGCTTTTGCGGCAGCAGTGCTGCTGGATCTGCTCTTCTTTGAAAAGGCATGGGGCTGGCACTGGGCAGTAGCGGTTAACCTGTATCTGATCGCGGCAGTCGTGAGCACGCGCCTGGAAGGCAAGCAACTTCCGCGTCCAAGCCTCACGCTTATGGTGCTCACCAGCCTCACTGCCCTGCTGACGGGCTTTCGCACTGCCAGTGCCACCACCACCGCGCTTGAGCTCGTGAGCGGGCTGGGCATGCTGCTGCTAACAGCCAGCCTGCTGAACGGCCAGTGGATGCAGTTCCGCCTGCGGGAATTGATCGGGGAGCTTTTCAAGCTGATCCCGTCGGGCGTAATTGGCACGCCCTTGTTGATGCTGGAAGGTATTCAGCTCTCGCAGACCCACAAAGAGCAAAACCCGTCGAAAAGCAAGCCAGGTCTGGCAATCTTGCGCGGCGTTCTGATCACAATCCCCCTTCTGATAGTTTTTGGTTTGCTGTTGGCTGCTGCCGACACAATCTTCTCGGAAATGCTCAGTTCTGCCTTCGACTGGCTCAAGTTCGACATTTTTGATAATCTCATCCCACAAACATTATTTATCCTGCTGCTCACCTGGTTTGGTGCAGCCGCACTCTGGCACGCACTGACCAAAAGTGAAAAAACACTGGCAATCCAACCTGACAAGCCCCTGTTCAAACCGTTTTTGGGAATGACAGAAACCAGCATTGCACTGATCAGCCTGAATGTACTGTTTGCGCTTTTCCTGGTGGTGCAATTTCGCTATTTCTTCGCCGGCTCTGCCAATGTGAGCATTGACGGCTTCACCTATGCTGAATACGCCCGGCGCGGATTCTTCGAGCTGGTGGCTGTGGCTTTGATCGCCAGCGTTTTGTACTTTAGCCTGGCATCCTTCACCAAACGCGGCACACAGGCAAAAAAACACGCTTTTTCAGTGATGGCAGGTTTGCTGCTGGCACAGGTTGGTGTGATGTTGATTTCGGCTTTCCAGAGGCTGCGCCTGTATGAACAAGCTTACGGCTTCACCAGCTTGCGCCTGGCAGCGCACGTCTTCATGGTCTTCGTTGGGCTGCTTTTGCTGGCTTTGATCCTCATGGAGCTGACGAATTCCTTCCGCAGACTTGGACTGGTGTTGATGCTTGGTGTGCTGGCTTTTTCGCTGGTGATGGTGGGGCTGAACGAGGACGCCCTGATCGCGCAACAGAACCTGGAAAGGGCTGTGCAGGGTGAAAAACTCGATGCCGCTTACCTGGTGCATGACCTCAGCAATGATGCAGTTCCGACGCTTTTCCGATATATGGATGACCCGGATATTGACCCGGAATTGCAGGAAAAGCTGCAGCTGGTGATGGCATGCCGCTTTGCCAATTTTGAAGATAACTATGGCAAAGCCACCTGGCAGTCGATCACCATTCCCACGCTGGTTGCGGTGAAGCTTTATGTTCAGCATGATGAAGTTCTCAGCAGTGTCCCACTCAACACTATCAGCACGGGTCCCGCTGTTAGCATCGACGGCGAGACTATTTGGTGCTACGGTGCGCCGGATTTTTAACCCTTTTTTTTGGATAAAAAACAGCCAGTCGAGGCTGGCTGTTTTTGATTCTCAGTTGTAGGGTGGGTAGGCGTCAGAATGCATTTGCAGGAGGAAACCTGTTGCAAGCCTACCCACCGTAATGGAAGCAGATTGAACCAAGGCACGGATCGCAATGGACTGTTGGTGGTGAGTTGGCTATAACGATTGTAAGGTAGGTTGAGAGAGATTAAACTGTCACATCCTGCCCTCCGGGTATAGCAAGACCTTTGCCAGGAAAAATGCTGTTGTGGTACCAAGCAATGATTTGGCAAAGGTCGCGGCAATCTAAAACATTTTTATGCTTACAAAAACGATGGGCCACATATGAATTAAATCGTGTGACCTGCAAGCAGTTTAGATTGCTTCACAACTGAGGTTCGCAATGACAGATTTACAAGCAGATCGCCGCGGTTGCAAGCTTCCTCGCGATGACAGGCAGATCACCACTCTGCGCTCGCGATGACGGGGGGTCTGAGTTGTAGGGTGGGTTGGCGTCATTCAGCCTTGACCTGCCTGAGTCTCGATGTAGCCAACCCACCACACAGGATCACGCAAGTCTCAATTGGTGGGTTGGTTATAGACAAATGGGTTTAGATTGAGTTTTCTCAACACCAACCCACCCTACATCTGATTAGAAGGAATTGGTTGCCCGTGCTGTTCCGGGCTTGAAGGGGAACGGGATACCCTATCCGCTTCGCTGCCAAGGCAGGGCCGCGTTCCCCGCAAGAATAGATTCTTCGCAAAAGAGGCTCAGAATGACAGGGTTTGTTGGCTTGAATCCTTTCTGCCGCGCTGCGATCGCGATGACAGATAAGCAAACAAGCTATCAATTTGCGGTAAGATTAGCCAGGGAAAAACAATCGCATGCACTATCAATCTATCACCCCCCAGGATGCCACCGGTCTGCTCAGCCTGATCGGTTTAGTCGCACTGTTTGTTGGACTGCTTGTGCTGGTCAGGCGCACCCAGCGCAGACGCAATGAGGAATCTAAAAAGACGCCCTCCCCAGCGGCGAAACCTTTCCCGCAGGCAGCTTCTTATCTCCAATTACTCCCGTCTTTCAGGCAGGCATATCCCCACGAAAGGCAGGTTGTTCTGCGCCAGGCTCATGAGGAATGGCAGACAAATTTCCTTCTGCGGGGATTGGACGGGCAGACGGAATTTTTGCGCGGCGAAACCTACAAGCGCGGCTTGCGCTACCAGCTGACCAGCACAAGCCTGGCGCAAGGGCTGGCGTTGTTTATCCGAGTGCAAATGGCGCAGGATGGAGATGTTTCGCGCGGCAGCTTTGAGCGCCTGCTGGCGCACCTGCTGGGGCACCCCGCCCTGGACCATCCCGCCCTCAGCAGCTGGCTCTCCATGCCGGACCTGCCCACCTCACCCCGCCTCGAGCCCGACCTGCACGCGGAAGCCTGGATTCTCGCTTCCCTGTTGGCTGCAAAAACGCAATGGGGCAGTTTGGAGCGCTTCAATCTTGAAGATGTCTTCCAGGAACGCTCACAAGCTTTGCTGGATGCCCTCAAATCTCATTCCGAAAACCAAGCAAGGGTCTTTAGTCCGTTTTTGCTGCGCATGATCGCTCAGCAAGTGCCTGATCCGCTTTGGAAAACGCAAACAGAGGCAGATTGGCAAGCCTTAAAACCCCTCTTACGAGAGGAAGAAGGGCTGCCAGGCAGGCAGCAAGCCCTGAGCCTGCTGCAAATCGGGTTGGAGGGCTTGTTCTTCCCTGATAATGGTTTTGCCAAAAGGTCCAGCATGGCTTTTTCGCGTCTGAAACGCGCCTTAGCCAGCCAGGAGCCGCTTGAAGGCGAGCTTGAAGAGGGTTTTTCGCGCCTTGCCAGCCTCAGCTGTTGTGTTCCCCTGGCGCTGCTTTACAAAAAGGAGGAGGTTACCGCTCAGCTTTGGTCGCGCCTTAGCCAGGCACAGCCAGCCAAACAAGACGCGCTGGGAGCTAGCATGCGGTTATTAGCAATGATGAGTATGACAGGAACACTTTGGCTGGAAAAGAATGAAGCCGAGCCAACTCCTATAACATCGGAATAGAGTTAATCTCCACCCTGTGGATCAAATTTTGGAATTCTTCCGGTGGGATGGTGCTGTAGTCCTTGTTGGAAATATAAGCCGCACGGAAAGCGGCCGCACGTCTTGTGATCTCCACCAGGTCCAGCCCGCTCACAAATCCATCCACCAAGCCTGCGCACAACGCCCCTCTCGCCCCGGTCACTCTGCGAACCGGCACCTTTAAGGGTGAAGCCATAACCATCTG
The DNA here is from genome assembly GCA_002347705.1 of Anaerolineaceae bacterium UBA2274. Taxonomy (GTDB): domain Bacteria; phylum Chloroflexota; class Anaerolineae; order Anaerolineales; family Anaerolineaceae; genus Mesolinea. The sequence continues at coordinate 13,069 of DDWY01000007.1, forward strand.
GCGCTTTGAGGAAAGCAGCACGCCGCCAGTTTCCAGCACCAGTGCCACAAATTCGATCCCCTGCTGCAAAAAGTGCATTGCTGCCCGTTTTGCCATATCGAAGGTTCCAATTTCATAGCCCACCAGGCGCTCCGCTTCAGTCGCTTCAGGGTAAATCAGCCAAGGGATTTCTTCGATACCAAGGCTGAATGGTGCTGCAGTCGCATCAAAAACAACACTAACGCCTTTCGCTTTCAGCATTCGGATCAAAATCGCGTAAAAGTCTTCAGGCACGCCGGGAGGTATACTTCCCGCAACAACCCAGATATCTCCTGGATTGGCATATTTCCTCGCTTTTTCAATCATCTCTTCAATCGCGTCTGGCGGAATATGTGGACCGATCTCGTTGACAAGCATGTACCAATCGTTGTCTTGTTCCTGGATAACCGTGTTGGTGCGGGTTTCGCCATCCACCCAGACAAAGTCCGTATTGATGCCAAGCTTAGTCAGCCCGTCTTCGAGCATCTTTCCCGCGCCGCCACCCACCCAGGCAAGTGCCAGGCTGGGCTGCCCGAGCATGCTCAAACCCCGCGAAGCGTTGAAACCCTTACCTCCCCAATCCAAATGGGCTGGAGCAGCGCGTAATATCTCATTGAACTTGAGGCGTTTGACCACCAAGGTCCGGTCTACGCTGGGGTTTGGGGTGAGGGTAACAATCATGAATTTATTTTATCAGGTATAACCGCATTTTACATTTTCCTTGTAAAAAATCATAGGTCAAGTGGCAATTTTTGTGCGTAGGTGGTAACTCCCATCAGAAAGATCCAGGCGCAGATTTTCAAGAAAGCATGTCGCGCCAGTTTCGGAAGATAGCCAGTTAGCGACCACCTGCCAGGCGGCTTCGTGACTCTTCCCAACCTGATTTTTTATGCGACCGTCCTGCCCAAGCCAAAAAAGCGCACTGGCTGGAGCAGGCTGGGGGAAGACACGCAAATGGCGTTTGGAATTTACCTCCACCAGCAGCTTTCCCAGATCAGGCATTCCCAGACTCAGTAGCTGCAGGAAAGCCTGCTGGCAATCTCTGCCGGTTTCGCTAACGTAAGGCAGACTCAGACCCGCTCCAGCTTCGTAAGAAAAACCCTCAAAGCAGCTCGTTGTCTGCACCATTTGCGCCATCAAATCAGGCGAATAGCTTAAGGCAGTTAGCTTAAAGATCAGGTCAGCATCTGGCACGCGAGTTTTCCACTGCCCGAGCGACGTATCCAAGAGCAGCAGTTTACCTTCAGCAAAACCCAGGTTTTCATCCAGACCCAAACTGAAATACGCGGTGGAGCTTGCCGCCCCATCACGCTTTAACACCAGCCAGAGGCGTTCACCAGCTGCGACAGCACACGGTAGCGGGAACCACAGGCTCACCCAGGCATAGCTTTCGGTCGGGATCGCGCTGGCAGCCAGAAACACCTCAGCCCGCACATTGCCAGAAGGCTGCCCAAGCGCGTCGGTTTGGATCTGGAAGCGGACCTGATCCAGGGGATTGCCAATTTTCCTGATCCGCACGCCCACGGAAGCTACCTCTATCGAATTTGTAGATGTGAAGGATTGTGCCAGGCTCATTTGTGCAATGCTTGACCCCATAGCCTGAAAGCCCTGCTGGGTGGGGGCATGCCCCAGGATGTCAGTGTGGGCGGGCCACTGCCGCCAGCGCATGCGCTCAAACCAACCGCGGCATAGCACCTGGCTCTTACTTGTTTTGACAGATGGCAGCAGTTTACTGATGGGCTGCGCCATCCGGTTCAAACTTGCATTCCTCAGAAGCAGTGCCTGCTCCTCGCTCAGCACGCCTCGCCTGAGCAGGACTTCCTTGACGCCATAAATCGCCTGGCTGGTGGCATCATCCTCCCAGTCCGTCTGCGCCAGTGCGCCGAAGTCCTTCCCTGGTTCCAGGCTGCGATAGCTCACCGCCACACGGTTAGCCAGCTCTTGCAGGGAAGACTCAAGCGCTGTCACGCCTGCCGGCTGGCTGACCCGGTCCACATAGCCCCACCACGCCAGGCGATCTGAGGGATCGTAAATCTCAAGCCCTGCACCCAGCAAGCTTTGCATACTCTTAAACCCAAGCCCCGCGTCTTCGAGGCTCAGAATTGCCTCTTGCGGACCGCCGATAGCATCCCAACTCAGGCTGAGCGGCGTCAAGCCCGACACTTGCGACCGGCCAGTCAGAAAAGCACGCCAGCTCACGGCAACCTCCATCCCGGGCGATACCAGGCTTTGACTGAGACTGTCCGTGAGATTGGCGCCGCTCCATTCGCTTCGCGTTGAAAACAATAAAAGCGCTGAAGGCTACCCGACTGCAGTTGGTGTCCGGCGCCAACCCGCAGATGTGTCGTCAGCGCCAATCCTCCGCTTTCGGACCAAACCGCCTGCCGCATTTGATCATCGATCAGGCTGGCGTTTTGCTTCAGGCTGCTGATGGCGTGGTAAGCCCCAAAAGTTTGTTGGGGTAAGAACAAAAAATCATCCAGTTCGAGCCAATGCGCGCCAGAACCGACATTGAAAGCTTGCAGAACCAGTTGATGCCCCATGGCAAAGCTGCCTAAGGGCAGGTCAGCCAAGGGGATATGGAGCGGCTCCATTCGCAGGCTGGCTTGCCCCAATTCGAGCTCACTGGCTGGTCCAAGCCAGACGGGCACTTCATCCACCAGCAACTCCCAGCGCAACTTGAAATCTGCTTCAACCGGCGCGTTAAAGAAGCGCAATAAGGGCAGCAAGCCAATCCCCTGCAAGCGGGTAACATCCAGAACGGAAATCGTCCAGCTTGCCAGGCTATGCCAACCGCTGCCGCTCCAGTCATAGCGACAATACTCACCCGAAGAGGCCCTCGCGTCCGTGAGCACAGTACCTCCAAGACCGCTTTCCGCTTCAAAAACCAGGTTGGGGAGGACGCCGCTATCAGGCAAACACATGCTGCCCAGCCAGAAATCTGCCAGGGGTTCTCCGGAAGTTGTGTTTTTCACTTCCACGCGCAAAGGTAAGGGCCACAGATTGCCAATCGCCTGAAGATTGACATCAAACCAGCTGTCGTGCCCAATGGCAGCATCATCATGGTTGTAGAGCGTGATCCCACTTACCAAGCCCGAGCCCGAGGTGTTGGAGAGCGGCACTGGAAGTTCATCCCCATAAAAGAAGTTCTCGCGTTCCCAGTTCAGCTCAAGGCTGAAGCTTCCACCTTCGGCTGAACGTGGATGAACCGGCAAGATCTGCCAATTGAATTTTGTCAGTGGTGAATAAAGGTAAGACTGGCGCGTTTCGCTCCAAACGCGCAGGCACAGATCTGGTCTGCGGGTGGCAGATGAACGCAGAGCCTCAAGGCGGTCAGTCACTGCCTGCAATTCCAGCAGGGATCCCCTCAGGCTGATAACGGCAGTCTCCTCCAGCTTTGCTTCACCAGCCGACTGCATCTGCCAATCGCTGCCAAGCATCCCCGGCAGCATGCCCGCGCCCTGCAGTTCAAACCAGCTTAGCCCCGAGGAGCTGTTCATGAACCCTATCGCCAAGGCAGTCATCAGCGCCAGCTTTCACTTTCCTGCCATTCCCACTGAATACTTATGGCACTTTGCGCGTTTTGCAGCTCCTGCAGACGCAGCTTATCCATCTGCAGGGCAAACTGGCGTTTGAGGTGCTCCGCCCAGAGCTGAAGCTGAGCGCGGTCGGCAGGAAGGTTGGTGTGGCTGCTCAGATCGTAGTGGAGCACCGTGCTGATCAGAATGGCTGCCGCGCCGCTGAAAATGGCTGGCAGGCAGGTCTCTGGCAGGTCGCCAGTGAGCACGCCATCCAATCCGGTGATGGAATAGGCGTGGTTCAGGCTCAGGTTAATTTCCTCAAGCGCCAGCCTTACGGCTTCTTCGCGGGTTTCCTGAGGGGCTGCCAACCCATGCGGATCCAGAAATTGAGTGCCAAGGCGTTCGGTGAGGCTGCTCAGTGTAATCATTCCGTGCTCCTTTTGGTGGTTTTAGAGCGCTTCTGGCGCAGCGCGTGATAGTCTGCTGGTGTGAATTGACGCTTCCAGCCGCGGGCGTCCACGATGGTCAGGCTGCCATCGGCATGCAGGGCATACGCCAGTGCTCCGGGACCGACCAGGTCTTCAACGACTTGCTTTAAGATATCCTCTCGCATTATTCCTCCAAACTGCCCCGCAGAGAATAACTCCCTGCGGGGCTTGTAGTGATGGTTTACTTGCTGGCGCGCAAGCCGTCTTCCAGGGCAGTGCCCAGGATATAGCTGACCAGGAGCGCCAGGATGCCAGCCAGTTGATCCCCATCCAGCGGGAAATCAGGCTTTATTACCCTGATGACCATGAAAACCAAACCCACCAGGGTAGCCCAAAACTTGCGTGAACTTAAGAGGGTCTTCCATTTATCCATGCGATTCTCCTTTCGAACCTAAGCAACATTGCACTTGAACAGGGGGCGGAAGTCGTTAACCCAAACCGCCAGGTAGTGGCGCACCTTCAGGCGATGTTCGTCATTGCTGAAGACCGCCGGAGAGAGCTCGTCGCCGGCTATGAAAATTTCAGGTGCCAGACCAAAGCGTTCCCCCACAAAGATTGCGGGTGCCACGCGCGGGTCGCAAGCAGCCGCCCAGTCGTTGGCATCCGTCCATTCCGGCACCACCAGCGGCGCGGCACTGCCCTTGAGGACGTTGTCGTAGACGTAGTCGGGCTCGCGCACCAGCGAACCAGTACAGATTTCCATGGCCGCTTTTTGCTGCGCACGCCCCACCAAGATGAATTTGGGGTTGACAGCCATACGCGGACCCTCGCCGTAAAAAGTGCTGGCATCCTTGATGAGCATCGGCTGGTTGTAGACATTGCTGCTCGCCAAATCCCAGTTGGTATGGTTGAGCGCCAGGGTGTTGAGGTTGGCATGCCCGCCAGCGGTCGTTACCGGGGTGGTATTGAACAACTGACTGCCGTCTGCCAGGTGGGGACCCGTGCCGCCGTTGACAGTGAAGACCTCCGCCACCAAGCGTGAGATTTTGCGCATGCCAGCAGAAGCGAGCTCACGGGCATAAGAACGCAGTTTGCGGGTCTCATCGCGGTCGATTAGTTCGAGTGTGAGAGGGATGTAGCCGCCATATTTGACGAAATTAGCAGTTTCAGGCGAATCGCCGACCTGCAATTCAGGGTAGTCTCCGCCTTCCGCGATACTCGGCAGGTCGCCCACGGTGCCGATCAGAGTGCCGCTGATCTCGTGCAGGCTGTTGAAATGCTCCTGCACGGTGACGTCTTTCCACCAGTCATAGCCAGCCTTGCCCAATTCCTCCCAGGTGTTTGTGACCAGCTTGTTGAGGCTGTTCTTGACCAGACCGCTGAAGTCGGCGGTGGTTGCCAGCTGAGCGCGCTCAGGGAAATATCCGCCATGCAAGTCGTAGTCGCCAGTGGTGTTGAGGTAGAGCTCACGGATGCCCGAAAGACGCGGCACCGAAGCTGAAACCATCTGCTTTTCACGCGGCGCGCCAAACAGGTCATCCACGGCTGCCTGCAGCCTTTCGCCGGGCTCGACCATGCCTTCAATGCGGCCAGGTCCCTGCACACTTTTTGCGCCGTCATATTCTCCCAGCAGACTATGCGCCTCGCGCAGTGCCGCTTTGAGTTCGGCAGGCGCAAAAGTGCGGCCCTGGAACTGGCTGCGGATGCGCTGCTGCATTCCGACAGGCAGACGCGTGTTCGCCAGGGAACCTTCGAGCAGGTAAGTGCTCATCTCAGAGCGCATTGCCCGCATTTCTGAAAGCTGCTCCTGCAGCTCAGGGGTTAGTAAAGCGGGTTGGGCAGGGATTATTTCTGCCTGCAGCCCTGTTTGATCGTTATTCTGATTTACTTCCATTCTTTTTCCTCCGATTTGTAAGGGTTCGATGCCAAGTTGATTGAGCGCGCGCAGGAAGATCCCTCCGCGTGCCGGGTTATAGACCAGGTCGACGGAGTAAATTTTGAGGATCTTCTCCACCTTGCCAGCCTTCCCTTTGAATAAAATATCCGCTGAGAAGCCCACTCTCACTGCGGGCTCGTCGCTGGCTTCCAGCACTTGCCTGCCAATTTCAGCGAGGACTTTCGCGGACGGACCAAAAGCGGTCAGTTCTGCGCGCACACCGCTGACTTCTTCGTCCCAGCGGGTATCCCGCAGGACGCCGGCGATATCGCGTACCGAGCGGGCACTGAGACTGTGATCCACAAAACAATTGACGCCTTCCCAGAGCGCCAGCGACTCGCGCAGCACCTCCGCCGGGAATTCCCAACCGTTTGCCACCCCGGCGGTGATCGCCAGGATCTCAAAACGGTCGTGACTGACAGGGTTTACCTCCAGATTTAAGTGCTCTCTGAATTCACCCATTCGACTCCTTTCATACTTTTCCTTTCCAGCCCGGTTTTCTGCCCCACGCAAAAATCCATGGCTGTTCTTAAGCCTGTTCGCTCTGGTTGTTCGCGACTGCCGGCAACTGCTCGCCCATGAAGCGATAAACCAGGCGCAGCATTTCCTCGGAGCTGATCAAGCCCTTTTCGTGCAGACTCAAAGCAATCGCCGCAGCCTTCTGCCCGGCGTCGGCTAACTCGGCATTGTCGCGCGCGGAGATATCGCCGCCAGAGACGCTTATTTGGGCAGCCGGATCGACACCTGGGTCAAAATACGCCCGCCTCTCAACGGCTACGCGCAGCAAATCCTGCAGAAACCAACACATTGCCCGCTGCCTTTCCGCAAAACGGCGATAGGTCGGATTGCCGGATGCCTCAGCCGTGGTTTTGGTCGAAGATTCCGGCTCAGCCAAAAAGTGCAGCGGCAGCCCCACGCCGGCCGCGATCATCTTCTTGATTGCCAGAACATCGCTGGATGCATCCAAAGCCTCCAACTTGGGAGCGATGACCGACCATTCCTCATTCTCGTCCGTCACCAAGACCGAGCCTGGCGCGGGTGGGTGAAGCGCCAACTGTGCTTGGCGGTTCAAGCGCGCGCTTTCATTGGCAAATCTTGCCCTCACCACGTAGACAAAGGCGTTGCGAAAACGGTTCAGCCGCACCCGGTCCTCCAGCCAGGCGCTGTAACGCGAGAGCCACTTCAGCACGGGCGCCAGGTCGCTTTCACCCCACTGAGACCCAACCGGTCGATTGACCGCGTAGTGCAGCATGACCGGGCTAAAAGCTCCACCCTCCCCGGGTCTGTCCCTGCCCGGCTGGTAAGCCGGATAGATGCGTTCATCACCATCCAAACCAGGCTTGCCCACATAGAAGAGTTCCTGCTCAATGTCTGTTTGGCTTGATTCGATCCTGGCAATATCCGCGCTCGGGATAACCCGCAGGTAGCTCATGCCAGATGCGTCGGTGGAGAGCAGCAAAAACAGATTGCCGCTCAGCACCAATTCATCTGAGAGCTCACCAGCCCGCAGGCTGAGATGGTTCAGACGGTGATTCCAGAACCGCTCCAGGAATGCCTGGGTAGCCGCATGCGGGCAGCTAAGCACAAAACCGCCGCCAGTAACATAGGTCGTGGTCAGTTCAGTGATGCGGCGCGCCAGGGGGTTGAAGCGCCAGGCGTCCATGCAGTCCGCCAGCACCTGCTCGCGGTCATAAGCCAGGCGGTCGCGCTGGCTTTCGCCTGCCTGCCAGGCACCCACCAGCAGGGTGTTGTCAGTTTCTTCCAGGCTGAGCTGTTTCTGATGCCCTTCAGCCTGCGGTTTCACCCTCAATAACTGCCTTATTTGGTCAGCCAGGCTGCTCATGCTTCCACCGCCTGGCACTGCACGCATTCCGCCGCGCGCTTACCCCTGACCGGGCAAATTTCTCCGTCCAGAGGACAGATCACCCGGGCTGCATCCGTGCGCCCAAAATATGCTAAAACATCAGCCGACGTCCCGTTCCAGCGGTCATAATCCATATAGTTGCCCACACCGCCAATCGCCGGACCCCGTTCGGAGGTCTGGTGGATCAGCCAGCGATCAACACCCTTGGGCATGCGCGGTGGGCAGGGGTACTCGGGTGTGTACTGCGGGAAGGGGCGGCGGTAGTAGTACTGCGCCAGCCACCAGTCCAGCTTTGGCAGGTCGGCTATCCGCAGGTTGGCATCCACCCACATCGCCCGCGAGTAGACAATCGGCAGTCGCCCGGTCTCCTGCTCAAGTAACTCAAGTGTAGTCAGCAGGGTGTTGGTGATCACCGACCGGGTCTGCCCATGCTCCAGCTCCACATCGAGCACCAGCCTCACTTCGTCCAGGTTGATGCCTTCGAGGATTTTCAGAAAACTATTTACCTGTTTCAGGGCGAGCTCTCCGGGGTAAAGCACGTGGTAGGGCATCACGCAGGCCCCAATTGCCAACGCTTGTTGGGAAAAAAGCTTGAACATCGGGTCGTGATAGCCCCATGAGACGCCCGCCCGGATCGCGATGAAATTCACCGCGGGGTTGTGGGCTGCAATCTGATCAAAATCAGGCGTTTGCCTCAGATCGGCACTGGCGTTATAACGCGACAGGTCAATCCCAAAGGCAAATTCCTGATTACGCACAAAATAAGTCATCAAAAACCTCCATCCATTTCCAAAATCGGGTCGCTGGCAGGGATCAAGACAAATTGTGATGAAAGATGCCAGCTTTGCTCATCAAGGAGCGCGCACATAGAGGCCGAGAGCACCAGGTCATCGTGCAGCAAGCCGCCTTCAGGGTCACGGGCGCCCTCGGGCACGCTCCAGCGCAGGTACCTTTCCGGCCCGGGGCTGACTTCTGCCTGCAGACCCGCCAGCTGGCGGTAGAAAAGCGCCTGAAGGCGGTCCTGCTCGGCAGCCATCTGCCCCAAAAGCGGGTTAGCGTTCCACTGTTCGGGAGCACTGCATGGTGAAAAATCCTGGAAGCGCCCTGTATCCACCACCGCCAGGAATCCCCACCCCAGGCGTGATTTCAACTGCCGCGTGAACTGCAGCGCGATCACCTTCTCACCCAGCTTGTCGCGCAGGAAGGACCCCACGCCCGCTCCCACGCCGCTGGCATCCACCACGATCTTTTCCGGCTGCCAGAGCTCCGCCAGGCGCAGCAAGCGCGCGTAGAGTGTGCTGTGCCTTTCGCCCTGCCAGACCTGGCGGTTGACTACCTTGTAAATGGGCTTACCCACCAGGTCTTCACCCAGCAGCGAAAAGTCCAGCTCCACAACCGTCACCGCGGTCAGATCCCGGTCAGGGTTATCCAGCGCGGTGTTCGCTCCACCCTGGCGCAGGGCTTCATCCTCGCCAGCCAGGTCGATCAGCAAGGCGTAGCGCCTGCCCGGCAAAGGGGTCTCAAGGGCAGCGTGCGCGCCCTGCAACAAACCAAGACGGCCGGGAGTGAACAAGCCGCCGGCAAAATCGATCTCCTCACTGAAAAACTGACTGCGGATCATTGGGTGATTGCGCCCCATGCGCGCGATCTGCTCATCCACAAACATTCCATAAGCCGGGACTTCCGCCCTCACCTCTTCCGCGCTGATCTGAAAGACCCGCCGGATGCCGTCGCGTGCTTCTGCTTCCCTGGCAGCCCGCAGTTCTCGCGCCAAAAGGGTCTGAGCGCTCCAGGCTGTGCCCCAGAAGACGCGCGTGGCGTTGGTGGAGGCTGCCATAGGGGCGATTTGCTTGTCGTATTTGGCAATCTCGATATCCTGTGCCTCATCCAGCGAAAGCAGGGTGGAAGCAGTTGCGCCGACGATATTGGAGCCCGGTGCCGCTGAGAGGAAGGTGAGATGAGATTTATGAAAGCGGTAGTGATTGCCAGCGCTTTTGTGCCAGTTGCCGCGCGTCAGAAAATTCGCTTCCAGGGCGGTTTCCAGGCGTCGCATGGCGTTCAGGCTTTGAGGCTGGTAAGTTGGTGAGAGCTTCACCATTTCGGCGCCTTGCTCCGACAGGAGTGCCATCAGGTAAACCTCGAGCTGCGCCTGCATCAGGTTCTTACCGGATTGACGCGGGAACATGACCACGATCGAAAGTCCCTGGTTTTGCAGCACGGAATTCACGATCGCGTTGGCAGTTGCTTGCTGGTAGGCGCGCAGTTTGATGCCGCCGAAGACACGCGTGAAGTTGCCGACCTTGCGCAGGGAACGCAAAAAGTCGGGGCGGCTCAGGCTCTCAGATTCCGAAAGGCGCATTCGCTGCCAGTAGCCAAGGTCAGTTCTGGGGAGAGTCAGCGCTTCAGTCATGGCTTGCCTCAGTTATCTGCCTGAGCTCCTGGCTGAAATCCGTCAGGCACTTGAGCAACTCCTTCGAATCGTCGTCCTTTCCGGGTGAAAGCAGCATGATATTCACGCGCAGCACCGATGCCATGCGGGAGCAGGTCAGGCCCAGCAGGTCGAGCGATTTCGCCAGGTTGACCGGGTAATCCTCCTCGCCGGCGCTCTCAGCGGCGCGCACGAAGCGCTTCAGCGTGCGCGAGAGCATGCTGACCTCCTCGTTCAGGTTGAGTTTGGCAGCTTCAGAAAGCTGCAGGCGTTCAGCCGGGCTGAATTCCGCCAGAAAAGCTTCCCGTTCAGCCAGTCGGTCCAGCTGCTCACTTTGCGCCTGCCGGAGAGTGCCCGCCGAAGATGGGCGGGCTTTTCCGGATGACTGCGTATGAGCCTGACAAGTGGGGTTTGAGTGTCGCATGTTACGCTGCCTCCTTTTATAGAACTTTTGTTCTATCATGGCAATAGTTTAGCGTCTTTTGATGCACTTGGATAGAGGTCAAAAGTTGCCAATTTTATTAGAAAATGTCATCTTTTACACCAGCGGTATACTTGTATGAGTTTTCCTAGAGGATAAAAATGCGCCGAAAAGACCGTGAAATGAACCTGGATTTTGCCCGTGAAGTGATTGACCGCAGTCCTTATGGCGTTTTGGCGTGCGTCACGCCCGAGGGAAAGCCCTATGCCATCCCGCTTTCCATCGCCAGAGCGGGCGAGCGGCTCTTCTTCCATTCCGCCGCGGCCGGCAGCAAAGTCGATTATCTGCCCGATGGTCAGGAGGTGTCGCTGACTTTTGTCTCGCATTTGCAGGTGCCCGAACTGTTCAGCGCGGAGGAACTAAGCAAAATAGCAAACGAACCCGGGGCGGCGTCCAGGCTGGGCTCCAAAGTCTTTACCACCGAGTTTGAATCCGCCTGCGTGCAGGGCAGAGTTTACGAACTGACCGATCCCGCAGAAAAAATATTCGCTTTGCGCTGTATTTGTGAGAAGTTCACCCCGGGGAAGATGGCGTTTTTTGAGCTGGCGGCAAACAACGCGCTGAAGATCACCAAGGTATATGAGATCCGAATTGATAGCCTGACCGGCAAACGCAAGCGTTTTGACGCCCAGGGGAATGAACTTAACGGGCAAGCCGGTGGTTAAAAGTCCGGCAGCCTGAGCCCGTTTTGCTTCAGCCACTGGCGTTGGGCTTCGTAACCCGGCAGCATCTGCTCCAGGAATGCCCAGAAAGCCCGCGAATGGTCGTGGTGGCGGGTGTGAGCCAATTCATGCACCACCACGTACTCAAGCGCCTCCGGGGGCACCATCGCCAGCCGCAGCGAAAAATTGAGCGAATTCTGCCGGCTGCATGAGCCCCAACGCCTTTTTGCTCCGGTGATACGGATCGATTTGACCTGCAAACCCCACTGCCTGGCAACCCTCTCAGCAATTGTGGTGACCGCCCTGCGCGTATATTCGCGATAGAAAGCATTCAGCCTCTCCACCCCTGTTTTTTGCTCTTTCTTCAACAAGAAGAAACCCTGCCCCTGTTTGAAAACCAGGCCTTTCACGCCTGTATCTGCCAGGTGGAGCGGGTATTGCCTGCCAGCCAGCCAGAGCAGCTCGCCTTCCACAAATCGGAGTGCCTGCGCTGGTGGAGAAACTTGCGCCATAATCGCTTTTTTCTCAGCAATCCAGCCGGCATGCTGCGCCAGGAAGCTGTTGATCTGGTGCTTGCTGGTGCCTTGAGGCGCTTTGAGCACCAGCTTGCCCCCAGGCAACACCTGCACAATCAGGCGCTTGCGGCGTCGGTCATAGATGATCTCATCGGGTTTCGGCAGCATAGGCTGATTATAAGCGCGGAGCGCTGATTGGGCACCGATTTCGAGTACAATCTTTGCATATGAAACTGCTTTATAAAGGCTGGATATTCTGCCTGGCATTGATATTTTCCCTGACCGCCTGCGCTGGAGGCGGGAAGGCTTTGCCGCTTGTGTCCGCGCTGGACCCACAAGGCAGGTTTGAATTTTCGATGCCGGAGGGCTGGCAGAGCCAGACTGAGGGCGATGTGAGCATCTACACGCCTTCTGACTACGACGGCAGCGAAGAAGACCTGCGCGTGCTGCTTTACCTCTCCCCCACCAATACGTTTAACACTGCTGAGCACCTTGATGCGGCAGAACCGCTGATCCAGGACTTCCTCAGCAGCCATCTCGACGAAGATTACGAGGTTATTGACCAGGGCGAGATCAGAGTAGACAAGTACCCCGCATTAAAGCTCGAGATTGCCAAACCTCACCAGGATTCTTACATGCTTGGCCAGGTGGTGATCGCCGCGATGCCCGGCGTGGTGGTCTTGCTGCTTGGAACGGGAATTCAAGCGGATTGGGAAGCCTTCGAGCCGACTTTCCGCGCCATGCTAACAGACTTTCACCTGATCAGCGCCTTCACCCCCACCCCTCCGCAGAGTTAGCGATGCGTGCTACTTTCCGCTTGATCTCCCTTCTGCTGCTGATGAGCCTACTGGCAGCCTGCCAGTATCAGACCACTCTGCCAGGCCGAAGTGAGGTGCCCATCTACAAGCCACCACAGGTCCAAACCCCCACGCCCTCGCCAACAGCCACACCCGAGCCGATAAACTACATCCAGACCGGCAGCCCGCTCCAGGTGAGTGCCGGGATGTATTCCTTTGAGCCTGTTACTGTGTGGGACGAAAGCGGAGTGCCGCTCGCGATTGATGTCAAAGACACCCGCGTCACCCTCAGCAACACGGAGGAGAGCCTCTTTTTCAGCCTTGCAAGTGAACCGGCGCCTTCAGGTTCCACCTCCCAGGTCTGCCTGGATGTGATCCTTCAACGTATGGCAGCAGACCTTTCGGAACTTGACTACAGTGAGCCAGCTCCCCTGGCAACCCAGGCGGGCACGGGGCTGCAAGTCCAGCTGCAGGCGAAGGTCTTCAGCCAGACCTCGATTGGAGCTCTCCAGGTGATCCAGGCGAACCAGCGCTGTTTCAGCTTGCTTGGTCTTGCCACCTCCGAAAATTCCTCCTCGCTTTGGGAAGTTTCGGGCGCGCCAATCATGAGCCGCTTGCAGGAATCTGTGCGCTTCCTGGAGGCTTCGCAATTAATGTACTGCGACGTGGCAAAGGATGCCAGCTATGGTTACTCCCCCGAAAATCCGATCCGAACCGGAAACATTAACCTCTACGATGGACGCACCCGCCAGGAGACCTATCTGCTGACCTTGCGCGGACCAAACTACGAAGAAGTCTTCTTCTCGCGCCTTTCCCCTGAGTTTAACGAGCTGGGCGTGATCGTCGACCCCTATCGCATCGAATACGCCGGGATCCCGCAAGCCGTCGTGCTGTATTTTGACATGAACTCCTTCGAATCGCTTTATGCCCCCCAGGGTTTCACCTGTGAGGCAGCCTTCCCCATCCCAGCTCCTTAAACGAGACCGCCGCCAATGTTCAAAAAATACCCCCGTCAATTCTGGTTAATGCTGCTCGGTTTGATCATCTCAACGACCGGTACCACCATGGTCTGGCCATTTTTAACCATCTACGCCAGCGAAACGCTTAGCATGCCCATGACGGCAGTCACCAGTCTGATGAGCATCAACTCGCTTTCCGGACTGACCGCCTCAATCCTGGCTGGCTCGCTGGTGGACCGCTTTGGGCGCAAAAGCGTCATGGCTGTGGGACTATTTGGCGCCGCACTGGCATACTTAGGCTACATCCAGGCCAGTACTTACTGGCATTTTGCGCTTCTGATGTTAGCCTCGGGTCTCTTCAACCCGCTCTACCGACTCGGCTCGGATGCCATCCTGGCGGATATGCTCAGCCCTGCTGATCGTGTGCAGGGGTATAGTATCTTTCGCATGGGGCGCAATATTGGCGTGGCGCTCGGACCCATCATTGGCGGGATAGTGCTCTCCAGCAACTACAGCATCGGCTTCACAGGCGCGGCACTTGCGCTGGCGCTCTACGGGCTGATCACCCTCTTGTTCGTGCGCGAAACCCTGGTGCGGGATCCCGATGCCAAAGCTGAAAGTATCAGAGATCAGATTCATGTCTACCGCCAGGCGTTCAGCAACAAACCATTTGCCCACATGGTTGGCGCCTTCACCCTGATGGAGATCTGCGCGGCTTTGATGTGGGTGCTGTTGGCAGTCTATCTCAAACAAAATTTTGGAGTGATGGAATCGACCTATAGCTGGATTCCGACCACCAATGCCCTGATGGTGGTTTTCCTGCAGGTATTTGTCACCCGCGCCATAATTTCCTACCGCGATACGCAGGTGATGCCCATAGGCGCGATTTTTTACGTGGCGGCGATGCTGATCGTGGGGGTTAGCAGCCATTTTTGGGGTTTCTGGCTGGCAATGGTTGTGATGACGTTTGGCGAGCTTATCACCGCCCCCACCGCAACCACCTTCGTGGCGAACCTGGCTCCGCCGGATCAGCGCGGACGCTACCTGGGAGTCTTTGGGCTTACCTGGCATGTTGCCATGGCAATTGGGCCATTTGCGGCGGGAATTCTGACGGATGCGTTTGGTATGCGTTCGCCCTGGTTCGCCGGTGCGCTGGTTGGCGCTCTGTCCGTCTATGCTTTTGCGATGTTAGACAAAAGCAGGAAGCGCTCGCAGCAAATTTCCTGACCAGGTCAATTGTAGGGTGGGTTGGCGTCAAAAAGTTTTAACCTGCCTGGGTCGCGGTACAGCCAACCCACCACACACAATCATGCAGGTTATCCCAATTGGTGGGTTGGTTATAAAAAATTGGATTTCGGCCGAGGTCCCTTGACACAAACCCACCCTACGCCTCGCAATATTCCGTTTGTGCAGCAGAACGGGACAAGCCGCGTTCCCTACGACGAAGCAATACCCATAGGGCACGCTGTGACAGATGAGGACCCACCTCCCGGGTTCGTAAATTTCGAAGCAAACTGTAGGGTGGGTCCATGTGCCCGCGAAGCAGGGTATGGCGTCAATCAGCCTTGACTTGTCTGAGATTCGTTTTAGCCAACCCACCACACACAATTATGCAGGTTATCCCAATAGGTGGGTTGGTTATAAAAAATTGGGTTTCGGCTGATATTCATTGACACCAACCCACCCTACCCCTCGTGTCGTTCCCTACGACGAAGCAATCCACATTGCTGGCGAACCAAAATACTTGAGGTATCAGGATCATTTTCAAAATTCACAAAGTGTATGTAAACCGCTCAGATTACTTGATAATCAAGAGCTTAGATTGCTTCGTTCCTCGCAATGACAGATAATAATCCACATCCCAGGTTCGCAGACATTTTCGTTATCCGTAGGGAATGGTCTTGCGCCATTCCGGGTAAGAGGCGCAACGGACCACCCTATCCCCGCCATCTATCAGCTGCTTGACATCAGCTGGATAAGCCATGATAAAATAGAACATATATTCTATTATTGCGGGTGATCAATTGACACAGATGTTTGTCTTCAATCAAAAAGGGGAGGTGCAGGTGCGCGAGGTTTCTGAGCGGCCAGAACGCGTGGTCCAAACCATCAACCGCGGCGACTGGGAACGCTACCTGCCCTATGAACCCTCCCCCACCCAGGCCTGGCAGGCTGTGCGCGTAAATCACCTGGTCGTGGTTACGCCGCTCACCGCACCAGATGATTATCCACAGATCAAGCTCACTCCGCGTGAATTTCAAACCCTACAGGGACTATGCTCTGGCAAAAATGCCGCCCAGATCGCTTACCAGCTCCACATCCAGGCGCGCACAGTTCACCGCCACTTCAACAACCTGCGCGCAAAGTTTAGATCCAAAACGCTGGCCGAGCTCTTAGCCAAAGCTGCCGCTCTGGACCTCGTCAGACCTGACCTGGATGAGTTGTTCGATTAGCTTCCGGTAAAAATTCTGAAAGGTTTAGCTGGTTTCAGACGGGTGCAGCCTGGGTTCTGACTGCAAGGTTACAGCATCCCATAAAGCCTTAGCGATCGTCAGCGCCGCCTCCGGGTGCCCAAGCGCGGCTGAAGCCCGCGCGATCTGGTTGAGCCTGATGCCGCCCTCTTCCAACCAGTAAGATACAACTGCCCTGAATTCTCCCACATTCTGTACCAAAGCCCCCGCCTGGTAACTGAGCAGATAGCGCACGTTGCCCTCCTCCTGACCCGGCAGGTAGTCAATCAGCAGGATTGGCAAACCAGCCGCCAGCCCTTCCGAGAGGATCAGTCCGCCAGCCTTCGTCACCAACACATCCGATGCCATCATCCACTGGGGGACATTCCTTTCAAAATTGCGCACTTCCAGCGGAAAATCATAGTGGCTGCCGAGCAAATCCCGGTAAAGCTCATCGTTCCCACCGGCAATCACCACAGCCTGCACCGGAGTTGCGACGTGTTCCAATGCCTGGAGATATTCCTGCAGATTGCTCACGCGGCTGCTGCCGACAAAAAGTAAGGTCAGGCGGCTGGGGTCAAGCCCGAGCGAGCCGCGCAGGGCTTGCTTATCCACCTGGTTGAGAGCAAAATCCGGGCTGACCGGTATTCCCGAGATCACCAACTTATCTTCGGGCACGCCGCTTTCAAGCGCCTTCACCTTGACCCACTCATTCGCGATGTAAAATCTGTCAGGCTCAGACGAAAACCAAAGCGAGTGTACATCCGCCAAATCAGTCACGACGGTAAAGGCAGGAATTTTAGGATCGGCATCCTGCAGCACTCTACCAATTGGATTGTTAAACATCTCATTGGTATTCAGGATCAGATCCGGCTTGAACTCATCGATCGTATCCGCCATGATCTTCTGGAGCATGAGGGTCAACGCCCCTTCCACTACCTCGCTCACCAAGCGCGAATCGCTGACCTCGTAACTAAGGCGGTAAAGCCCAGGGCTGAAGCGCACACTGCGATCGTATCCCTTCTCGATTGGTTTCATTACTGTGGGGGTATGGGTTTCCTGGATCGGGTTGGAAACCAGACTCTCAACCTGGTCCGGATACAAAATTTCAAGCGCTTTCGCAACGGAAAGTGCCGCGCTGCGATGCCCATAACCGGCATCACTGGTAACAATCAAAAAACGTTTCTTCCGCATAGTTTTATCTCAAGCCCTGCAATGGCAGGGTTGGCTTCAATCTCAGTCATCAAAGTCTGATACGGAATCGATTATACCGCCAGGTGATAACACTAATGCAGCTGTTAAAAACCGGGCAGTTCATGGTCATGAGAATTCTATGCAATCACAAATAAAAGAAGCCCCGAGATAGAGATTCTCCTCATCATTCAGCACTCACTTGCAGCGCAATAAAGCCCTTAAAAATCACATTGAAAAAAACGCAAAGGCTGCGCCGCAGTGAAAATCTATAAAGAAAGAGGTCCTACAAAAGAAAAAAGCTTACTTCTTGTCCTTCTTCTTTTCCTTCTTCTCTTTCTTTTCTTTCTTTTCTTTCTTTTCCTTCTTATCCTTGTCCTTGCCCATATCTTCCTCCATTTCTTCGAGTTTAATTTCGTCAGGTTCCCAGAAACTGATCAAATCACCCGCCGTAGCCTTGGTGAGATCAGCCCAGTGCTTGATACCCAGTACAAGATAGGCTAAAGAGCCCGTTGGCAGCGCATCCACCTTGCCGTCCAGCAGCTGCAGGAGGGCTTCCAAGCCGGGGTTATGCCCGACAACCATCACACGTTCGATTTCATCAGGCAGTTCATTCAACGCGGTGATGTAATTCTCAGGTTCACCCATATAGAACGGGTCGACAAACTTGATTTCACCTTTGAACCCGGCTTCCTCAGCAACTAATTCAGCCGTCTGCCTGGCTCTTTTCGCCGGAGATGATAGGATAACCTGGGGCACTAATTCAGTCATCGTGAGTACCTTGCCGATCAGATTGGCAGCCACCTCTCCACGGCGCTTTAGTGGGCGGTCGAAATCCTTCAATTTTTCATTTTTCCAACTGGATTTTGCGTGTCGCAATATCAACAATGTTTTGGTCATTTCAGCAACTCCCGGAATAAACCACGTTTAACGAACAAGAAAATCATAACATACGAATCAAGATTTAATTGTTAAGATTCGTAACAAACTGCAAAAATGGACAAAATTTCACTCGCCGCCAAAACCTCACCGCCTAAGCTTCAAAAAAACGATTTCCTGGTTATGCGATAAAATGCCTCCACGGAGATCACAATGATTTTCTTAACCTACGACATCCATCTTCTGTTATTGGCCACAGGCTTCGCCTGGATAATTGCCCGCCTGATCCGCTTCGCGATCCACAAGCGCGGCAGCCTGATGCGTGAGCTCACCCTCGCTGTATTATTCCTTTTCCTTTGGCTCCTGATCCAACGCACGCTGGAACCCTTTATCCTGGTGTTGGATCGCACGCCCGAACCGCCCAACCTGGTGCCCCTGCGGGGTTTGGTATTGATGCTGGAGCGGGCTATTGACGTCGACCACAGATTTACCTGGTTTATCGTAGCCATCA
Organism: Anaerolineaceae bacterium UBA2274; assembly: GCA_002347705.1. GTDB lineage: Bacteria > Chloroflexota > Anaerolineae > Anaerolineales > Anaerolineaceae > Mesolinea. Next base: position 31,709 of record DDWY01000007.1, read on the forward strand.
ATATTCTGGGTAATGTCCTGATTTTCATTCCAATTGGGTTCCTGGTATCAGTGCTCACCCCTAATCGCCACAAAGGCTGGCTGGCTTTCCTGATCGGGTTGGCTATCTCGCTGACTATCGAGCTCATCCAACTCAGTTTCATCATCCGTGTTTTTGATGTGGATGACTTAATTCTGAACAGTTCCGGCGCTTGGCTTGGTTTCATTGCATACCTGCTTATTTGCCAGGTCAAGCCTGTCAAGAAGTTTTTCAGGCAAATTGCTGACGCGCAAAGACCGCGCGCCTGGCTCTTCGTGCTGCTATATGGCGCCTTCGCGGTTGCGGCTGCTGCCGTGATTTACTGGAGAGACTACACTGCTTACCTGCAAATACCACAATAATTGGAATTTGGCACTTTTCTTGCACCTATAGACGATGAAGGTATTTTTTTTTACAATTGAATCAACTTTTGCTTCTAGGCATAGAAAGCAAGGACATATGAAAAAAATCGTCATAGCCATATTTTTGTTAAGCATACTTGCCGCTTGCGGCAATCAATCTTCAACTAACCCGCTTTCTGAGTCGCAAACACAGGTTGCCCTCTATGCTGATGCCACTTCGACCAAAGGTGCGGCTGAAGCTCTGGTACAGATGACACTTACCGCTATGGGTTTTACACCCACCCCAACCTCAACAAGCATTCCACCTACACCAACCCCTGTACCACCCACAGCCACCCCTGTACCAACTGAAGTTCCCCCGACCCCTGAACCTACAGCGACCGCATTACCAACTACGGTTCCGACAGTTATTCCGATCACTTATTCCAGTCAAATCAGCAGGATCCAGTTCGCGTTAGGTACCACTAACCTTACTACTGAAGGCCGATTGTCTGCCAATACCATTAAACGCTATGTTTTCTGGGCGGACCAGAATCAGTATATGGAAATATCGCTTAGTGGAAGCAGCAGCGCATATATTGCTCTTTTCAGCCCGAGCGGGAAAAAACTGGTCGATTTAGACCAGAAACTAAGCTCATATCAAGGCTATGTCTCGGAAAGAGGCGATTGGTATATCGACATCCAGACAGGCAATTTTGACACTAACTACTCGCTTTACCTTGGGATCACACAAAACCTATATTTCGCCTTGGGGACCTATGGCATGGATGCCTTGGCAGCTTTGCCTGCCGGGATGACACACAATTTTCTCGCCTGGGCTAGACAAGGTCAGACCATAAATCTGAGTGTGTCACCAAAAGATAATTTTACACTCTCCATTCAACATGTGAATGGCACCGTGTTAGTCTCCAAGTCAGATAAACTTACCAGTTTTGAAGGTGTCCTTCCAGAAACTGGGGATTACATCATCGATGTAGTGTCAACCTCCTCAGTGCCAACTATGATAACTTTAGGTATATACATAAAATAAATTACTGAAATAATGACCATCCCGGCGTTCGCACGGGGTGGTTATATTAAATATTGTTTGGCTGTAATCGAATAAATACTGACGTTGAAATTCTTTGCCCATAGTTAAATGGATAAACTGACATACCAACTCGATCGACCCCTCTTGCAAAAGCCTAAGAAGACCCTTTCCCAGGAAAGCAACAAAGATACCTTTGCTCCAAAACCTATTAAAGCAGCAGATTGTATATCTTTTGGTTAATACCACACAACGAATTTTTTAAGGATTCTTCCCGGGAACCATCCGGATGAGCGGAGAGGTTGGACAAGAGATCATAAGTGTTTGGATGCCAGTTTGTTCATACAATAGTAGAAGGTTCCACCCTGTGAAGAACTGGATCAGGGAACTTTCTGACTAAATTTAGCGTATTATATTTATAGTGTCATGGAATATGACCTATTTTGCAAGGTGACATAGAAATCGAGGAGACATGAAAAAAATAGTTTTAGCTATCGTTTTGTTAGGCATACTGTCGGCTTGCAGCTTTCCGCAGCCGACAACCTCGCCTTCCGACTCTCAAACCAAGGTAGCCCTTTTCGCACAGGCAACCCTTACAAAAGCTGCGATTATTGCTGAGACTGAGCAAACATCCACATCAATCGCGATCCAGCCAACCTATACTGCAACCAGTATTCCGGAAACCGCAACAAGTATTCCACCTACGGCGACCATCATGCCGACAGCAACTTTCACTCCTATTCCTCCAACTTCAACCAGCGTGCCAACCTCTGCTCCTGGTCAGGCAATCCGGCTAAGTTTTGCCTCCGGTACCACGAACGTCACCGCTGAAGGCCACCTGGCAGCCAACGCCACCCAACGTTTTGTTTTCTGGGCGGATAAAAGTCAACTGATGGATATCAGCAGCAGCGGGGCTTACATTGCCGTTACAAGCCCCAGCGGCAAAAAGCTGGTCGATTTTGACCAGAGTTGGACCTGGTATCGCGATTACATCTCAGAAAAAGGCGACTGGTATATCGACATCAAGGCTAGTAACTACGCCGCGAATTACTCGCTTTACCTGGCTATCCCACAGCGCCTGTCGTTTGCTCCCAACACCTCCAGCATGACCGCCAAGGCGACCATCCCGGCAGGGAGGGTCCACAACTTCGTCGTCTGGGGTAACAAGGATCAGACCCTATCGGTGAGCATATCACCAACGCAGAACTTTAAGCTCTCAATCTGGCATGTCGACGGCACCGTCCTGCTTTCAGGGATGGGCGATTCGACCAGCTTTGAGGGAGTGCTCCCGAAAGCCGGCGATTACATCATCAATGTGACCTCAGGCGCGGCTACAGCCACCGAGATAACATTAAACTTATCCATTGATTAAATCAGGACACAAAAAACCACCCTGGCAAGTGCCAGGGTGGTTTGCTTTAATGCCTCTATTGGCGATGAGCAAATACATACTGCTGCTGGAACTGCGTTTCAACTGCGAAGGGGATATATTGCCGTACCCATTCGATTGAAGCCTCAGGCGAAAGCCCAAGCAGATCCTGCGCCAGGCAGGCTGCGAAGATCCCTGTGCGCCCGACGCCAGCATGGCAGTGAATGGCAACATTCTTCCCCTGCCGCAGCAGCGTCGCAACCTGGTCAAGCGAATCATCCCAGGTGCCCTTAGGAGGAGCGGAAAAGTCTGGTACGGGGTCATAGATCACCTGGATGCCAACTTGCTCGTAAAGTGAAAGGAGGTCCCTCTCGCTGTGGCGCAGATGCTCTTCAATTGTATTCAGCACAACCACTACGGCGATATTGGCCTCTTTATAAAGCCCCAACACCTGGTCCTGCGGGTCAAAGTACTTGCTGCCGGGGGTTGGTGAGCGGAAAACGCGCCCGGCTTGCCCAAAAGGCAGCTCAGTAAAGAGCGTCGGTTCGGGGTGGATCAGGGCTTCTGGAAAGCTTATGTTCCCATTTAGTTCATGTCCGAGTTCATGAACTGCCTTTACTGCATTTACCGGCAAAGTGCCATAAAGATGGGGGAACGGCATTTCACCGCCTTCGAGATTTTCGTATATCAGCTCCGCGCTAGTTAGGTTGGGATCGATTTCCAGCACGATCAGCTGGGGCGTCTCGCGAAAAAAGCGGTTGGCGGTGGATTTTATCTGGTAGTGATCCGAGCAGTGAATAAAACCGTCTTCCTCAAAACCTCCGGGGATATAGATGCCTTCTTCTTGCGCTTTTTGCCATTCTGGCTGGGTGGTCAGATGATAGATCATAGCAAACCTCAAATTATAGATGGCTAAATATACCTGCTTTCAACAAAAAAAGTCAACTACGTTTATTGCGGGTTGGCTCGTTGTGTTTGAAAAGTATGCGCATTCCAAGCCGACAATTCCGGTCATTCTGGGCTTTGTTGCGAGGAATTCTTCTGTATAGGGCAACAAAAGGCGCGTAGGGTGGGTTGGCGTAAGAGGATTTTGGGTCGAGCAAGCGATTAAGAGCCAACCCACCATAAGGATGTCCGGATCGGTGGGTTGGCTATAAAAAGATACACGCAGGCGAAGTTTCTATGACGCCGACCCACCCTACAATTGTCCTTTGGTCGGCTTGCGTTATTTACGCCAACAATCTCTATCGATCTGAGCCTGTTTTGCAAAGATTCAAATTGTGGAAGAACAGGTCCTACGCAGGCTCAGGATGACAAGACCCACTCCCCTCCGCAAGCTCCGGGGACCTCGCCCCTTTAGTTCCCCCTCCCATGGATGGGGACAGGAACTGATCGTGCCAAGGATAATACTTAGCAACCGATTGCTAAATCCATCCCCCAAATTACTATTCCCCTCTTGACATACTGTGTGTTACACACTATAATGTTTTCAATAATATTGCAAGGAGAATCATGAACGAACTGGATGAGATTTACGCAAATTTTGTGGTCGAACTCCGGCGAGGGATCACCAACCTGGTGGTGCTTAATCAGTGCCAACAGCCGACCTACGGCTACCAACTGGTCAAAGAACTTTCCGAGAGCGGCATCCCACTGGAGGCGAACACGGTTTATCCGCTCCTCCGCCGGCTTGAAGATCAGAACTTACTGCGCAGCGACTGGGATACCAGCACTGATAAACCGCGTAAGTATTATCAAATCACCAAAAAAGGGCGTCAGCTCCTGGCGCGAATCACCAGCTACTGGCGCGAATCTGTCAAAAATATCGAAATAATCCTGGAGGCATAAGATGGAATCAAACGAATTAATCAAACGCTACATTTACGCTGTCACGAAGCACCTGCCCGAAAACAAAAAGCAGGATGTTGGTCGGGAACTCGAAAGCCTGATCGAAGAAACACTGGCTGAGCGCAGCCAGGACGGGCAAGCTGCCGACGCGGACACTAAAGCTGTTCTTCTGGAGCTGGGTCGTCCGGCGGAATTGGCCGCAAAGTATGATCCTCACGCCAAAGACGCGCTCATCGGTCAGCCGCACTTCTCAGTCTACCTGCGGGTCTTGAAAATCGTGTTGCTGGCTGTCACACTTGGCATGGCAATTGCCTCCCTCCTCGAAGGAGTCACCGGTTTTGAAGGCAACGTTTTCCAGTTCTTCGCATCCGTCCTGAGCAACATCTGGCAAGGTTTACTCGGCGCTTTCGCCTGGGTTACCATCATCTTTGCCGTCCTCTATCAAAAAGATGTCAAGCTCGATTTCGCCGCGGAAGACCTGGATGATTTGCCTGCCGTGCCTGAAAAGCGCCAGCAAATCAAACTTGGCGACATTGTCGCCAGTTTTATTTTTACAATCCTTTTCCTGATCCTTTTCGTCGTTGTTCCACAGGTCAACTTCCCATTTATTTGGGAGAACTCAGGTCTGATTTCGATCTTTAATCCTGAATTGTTGATCAATCTTAGGTGGCTTTTCATTGCGGCAGCTGCGGCAGCGGTTTTGAACCAATCCATTCGCTATCTTACCCGCCGCTACACTCTGCCAGTCTTCCTCACGACCCTGCTTGAGGCAATCCTGCAGCTGGCATTGCTGCTTACGTGGTTCAGCACGCCAAACGCCCTCAATCCTGCCTTTATCAAGCTCATGAACAACTTTGCCCCCTTCATGTTCCTGCCTGCCAACTGGGCACCGCTGCAGTGGCTGCCTGCCGCCCTCAGCCGCATGCCGCTGCTGCTGCTGATCATATTTGGCGGGGTGCTGCTGGGTTTGCTTATCGACCTGATCGAAAGCAGCCTAAAGACCTTCTGGGCGCGAAAAGCTTGATTGAGAGCAGATAACGGGTTCGTGTTAAGCATTTTCTAAGCATTTTCTAATGGGTCAGAGAGGTAAGGCGTGTTATACTTACGGCGTAAATTTCTAACTGGCTTGCCAGAATGTTACTCGAACAAGGAGAAGTTTGATGAGAGTACATGTTGACCCCGATCTTTGCATCGGATGTGGGATTTGCGAAGGCGACGCCCCCGACGTTTTCAGCCTTGCCTCCAGCTCTATCGCAGAGGTGATCATGGATCCAGTAGGGTCGGAATTTGAAGCAGATGCCCGAATGGCAGCAGAAGATTGCCCCGAAAGCGCCATTAGTATTGAAAATGGCGAAGAATCAGATACACCAACGCCATCTGGCGCGGATAGCGCGGATGACGCTGAGGAATCAATAATTAATCATGATCTTGAAAGGAATTTTGAAATGAAAGCAACTGTTGATCAGGACCTGTGCATCGGCTGTGGTATCTGTGAAGGAATCGTCCCCGAGGTTTTCAGCCTCCAGAATGAACCCTACGCAGAAGTTTTGCTGGACCCCATCCCTGAGGAATTTCAGGATGCCACCCGCGAAGCCGCGGAAGAATGCACTGAAGTTGCCATCACGATCGAGGAGTAAGCGTCTAGCCTATCACTCAAAACCGCCCTGGAGGTCCAGGGCGGTTTTCGTAATCATTAAATTTCATGAATATTGGCGTAGGTCAGGTTGCGCTTTTCAACCTGACAAAACGAACGTCAGCACACATTATTTTTTGATTCGGGCATCAATTGCAGAATTCATTGCAGGTGTTTATGGATGGTATTGGTAAGGCGGATTGGAAGCACCAAAACCGTATTCAAAATAAGCTTCCGGTGCTTCCAATCTCACCCTACAAAAAAATCAGGCTCATGTCAGGTTCAATTGCGGAACCTGACCTACGCGGACACTGATTGTATATGAAAGAAAATTAAGAGACGTGTGTTCTCACCGCCCACCTATGAGCTATCACCAATCACCAGTTACCTATCGGCTATCAGCTATTACCCTCAAGACACTCCTGCCTGTCATCCCTTCGCAGGTTCGTCAACACATGCCGGATAAACATCTCGGTGTTGTTGATCTTCCCCTGCACGGCAGGTACCGCAATTTTGTTGTGCATCAAGAAAGCCCGCGTGGTCACCTCGCGGATATCTCCAGCAATCGGCGAAAATCCAGGAGTGTCCAGCAAGACCCAGTTAATGGTCCGGAGGCGTTCATCCAGGTTTTCTTTCAGCGGCACCATGTAGAGAATAGTCGTTTGGTCGAGCTTGTCCAGCAGATTCCGCTCGCCCTTCTTCACCAAATGCTTGCGCCATTCGCTGATCAGGCTGTTGGCCGCCTCATCCAACACGCATCCCGCAAACTCAAGCTGCTGCGTGGCGTAATAGGCATTGATGATCGGTCTGCCGGCAAAACAGCGGTCTTCGATGAAAAACTCTCCCACCGAAATTGCTCCTCGCAGTGGAAAGCCCGCCGTAAAGCAGCGATTCATCAACGAGGCACACACGGTTGAGAAAGCCAGGTAATGCCGAACCAGACCTGGCTCCGGCAAGCTTGGGTCAAAGGGCAGGCTGATCAGGATCGAGTCGGAAAAGATGATCCAACTCACCCGGTCCAGAATCTGGCTCCATTCATCCCGCTCGGAAGACTCCGGTGCCACTTCCAATGGCCGGACTTCCTGGCGGGGTAAGCGCAGAGAATCAATCATATCCTGGGGAATATTGATCAGGGTGTCAGACACAAATTGGGCGGTTTTATGGATGTTGTTGTTGAGCATGATCTGGGTGTAGCCCAGGATGTCAAAGTACCCTACAAAACCGGTGGCAGGTTGTATTTGGCTCATACTTCTATCTCCGGTTCATAGGCGGCAGATTGCCAGATTTGCAGGTGTTCCCTGAGCTCATCCGGGTCGTCCAGGTAAAAGGAGGTTTGCAGGCAGCCATAAGGCGCGGTGGTGAAGGCATGCAGTGCCAGGCGCATATGCCCGGGTTGAATGTCTTCGGTTTTGAAGTAGCCAAAGCGCTCCAAATCGCCATCCAGGTCCGTGATCACTTCCAGCTTCTCCGCTTCAGCCCGCGCTTTCAGGTTTGCCAGCAGGATGTGGCGATTCTTCTCACCGCCATAAGCAAAAATGGTTGTCAGGATTGTGGCGCCCTTGCGCCAGAAAATTACATGGTCATCTTCCTTGCGCCACTGGTAATCTTCGGGCACATCGATGCTCCACTCGCTTGAAAGTTGGTATCTCATAGCTTTATTATATCGTCATCTGCCGGTTTTTCGCCTCGATGACTCTTTAGCACGCGAAAGAGTGCAAGGACTTATTCGAAAAAGACGGTAATTGTAAATCCGGAAAACGATAAAAAACCAGAGGGTGTTGAAAAAAGAAGAGATTAGGTGAAAATGCCTGCTCATAAGCTGGAATTTCATCGAAAACAGGGGCAATCATGCCTCAGGGGTGTTCATAATTCACTCAATTTGGTTGTTTTTTACCTACCTTTTGACCACCACCGACAATACACCCTGGGTTAAGCGCCTGAAGCGGGTTGCGCCTTAAAGCCGACCCCCGTCAAGAGTTTGACCAATCGTTTCAAATTGAGCGCCATCGCGGTAAAGAAGGCCTGCACCGCGAACTTCACTTTGCCAAGATAGCGACAACGTCCCAAGCCATGCCCTTGCTTGGCTTCGCCAAATTTGCGCTCGATTTTGTAACGTTCTTTCAACCCCCGTTGATACTGGGGGGTTTTACGCAGGGCTATCCAGACCTCT
>DDWY01000096.1:0-345 GCA_002347705.1 Anaerolineaceae bacterium UBA2274
TGCGAAGGATGCCCGCCCGGATGGAATTAGCAGTTTTGGGGAACGCGCTTGCATCCAGGGCAGCTTGGGCTCGCGCTTTGACGCGAACGAGCTGATGCCACTCGCGCTGGCGCTTGCTGGAAGGCTGGAAAAGTACGGGGCGTAGAATGTACCCACCCTGGTCTGCGCAAGCAGACCAGGTTTTTTTATCCTGGAGGTTGCGATGTCAGAACACCCCGCGCTGTTGGCGAGCCAATTGGAAGATGGAAAAGTCCGATGTGAGGTTTGCGCGCACAGGTGTGTAATCAACCCCGGGCAAAAGGGATTTTGCAAGGTGCGAGAAAACCGCGGGGGAAAGCTCTTCAG
>DDWY01000096.1:357-3511 GCA_002347705.1 Anaerolineaceae bacterium UBA2274
CACTTTTTGCCTGGAAGTTTGAGCTATTCTATCGCTGCACCGGGATGCAACTTTCGCTGTAAGTGGTGCCAAAACGAGGAAATCGCGCAGATCTCGCCTTCTAATGAGCCTGGCAGATTGCCTTATACACCTCCGGAGCGTGTGGTGGAAGCGGCAATCGCAACTGGCTGCCAGAGTGTTGCTTTTACATATACAGAACCCACGATTTCTTTAGAATATAACCTGGATGTCAGCCGATTAGCACACGATGCAGGTTTGAAAACTATTTACATCACCAACGGTTACATGACCCCTGAGATGCTTGAATTGACAATCCCGACGCTGGACGCTGCGAATGTTGACATAAAAGCTTTTGATGAAAGCATCCACCGGAAATACACCGCTGGACACTTGCAGCCAGTATTGGATGTTTGCGTTGCTCTGCACAAGGCGGGAGTATGGCTGGAAGTGACCACGCTGCTGATACCTGGAATCAACGATGATGAGACGCAGCTGCAGGGTGTGGCGGAGTTTATCGCTGCGAAACTCAGCACGGATGTGCCCTGGCATATCAGCCGCTACTTTCCGCAGCCACACTTTCACGAGATTCCTGCGACACCGGCAAGGACGATATTCCATGCGATCGATATAGGACGCAAGGCAGGATTGAGGTATGTGTATGGAGGAAATCTACAGACTTTCACCGACACTGACTGCCCAAACTGCGGTGAGCGCGTTGTCCGGCGGATGGGCTATGCGGATGCGATTGTGGAATTAAATGAGGGCGCCTGCCCTAAATGTGGATTTAGGATTGCAGGCGTCTGGTAAATTCAATTATTTGCGTCTGTCAGATTTTTAGCTCCTAAACGCTACAAAACCCGCCTTGTTTGACCATCTCAGCAACCGCATCCATGCCGGGCTTGAAGTAAGCATCCTGTTCGAAAAAAGGCACCGCTCCACGAATGGCACGATAAGCCTTTGATGTGCCTTGGCCAAGGCTGATATTGGGGTTCGCCTGCAGCCTGAAATCAATCGCCTGGGCGGCACTCATCAACTCGATGGCGATGACTGTACGCACATTTTCAACAATCTGCTGGCAGTGTAAGGCGGCGTTGGCGCCCATTGACACATGATCTTCCACGTTGCCTGAAGAGGGGATGGAATCGACGCTATCGGGATGGGCGAGAGTCTTGTTTTCTGAGCACAAGGCTGCGGCAGTGTATTGCAGGAGCATGAAGCCTGAGTTCAGCCCGCCGTGGGCAGCAAGGAAGGAGGGGTAGTGCTCGGGGTTAAGGTCAATCAATTTGGCGATTCGGCGCTCGGAGATGTTGCCAAGATCGGTCATGGCGATAGAAAGAAAATCAAGCACAAAGGCCAGAGGTTCCCCGTGGAAGTTGCCGCCAGAAAGGACGATGACCTCATCGTTTTCGTCGAAGAAGATTAAGGGGTTATCTGTGACAGAGTTAAGCTCTATTTCGACAACCTTTTGCGCGTAGTTTATAGTACTATGAATAGCGCCGTGCACTTGAGGAACGCAGCGGAGGGTGTAGGCATCCTGAACATTCTTTGAGTTGTCCGGGCGGGTGAGTTCGCTACCAGCCAGTAGTTCGAGCAGGTTGGCGGCGGTCTCGGCTTGCATTGCCTGCGGACGGCTGGCATGGATCTGGGGGGAATAGGCGCGTAGAGTGCCATTTTGGGCTTCAAGAGAGAGTGCGGCAGCGCAGTTGGCAGACCTCAAAACGACCTGTGCATCATAAACCTGCAGAGCACCGATAGCTGTCATTAGAGTGGTGCCGTTGGTTAGCGCGAGACCTTCCTTGGCGATCAACTTGACGGGAATCAGATTGTTTTCAGAGAGGACTTCTGCGGAGGGTCTGACCTTCCCCTGAAAACGCACCTCACCCTGCCCGATGAGCGGAAGCGCCATATGGGCAAGCGGAGCCAGATCGCCACTGGCGCCAAGAGAACCCTTGGAAGGGATAATTGGCAGGATATTTTTATTGAGCAGAGAGAGCATGAGTTGGAGAGTCTCAAGGCGAATGCCGGAGTGCCCCTTGGCGAGGGTGTTGGTACGGGTGATCATCATCGCGCGCACAACTTCTGCCGGTAATTCAGGACCTGTGCCCACGGCGTGGCTGAGAATGATGTTTTCCTGCAACTTTTCCACGTCTTCTGTTGGAATCAGGCGATCCTTGAAGGCGCCAAAGCCGGTGGTGATGCCATAGGCAACGCGCCCTTCGCGAATAAGTTTTTGGACAGCTGACGCTGCTCGTTGAATGCCAGGAATGGCTTCAGGAGCAATGCTAACCTCGATATTGGGATTTCTTGCGGCTTCAACAAGCTGGGAGATGGTGAGTGAGCTACCGTTCAGCGCCAGATGTGCCATAAATTCTCTCCTTTTAACGCTGAAATCAGGCTTCGACGATTTCGATGATGTGTAGTTTCACAGCGGGCGAATCGACGCGCATGGGGTCGCGTTCGGGGATGGCGAAAAGTACGTCCAAACCGCTGGTTACTTCACCAAAAATGGCGTGTTTACCGTCCAGCCAGGGAGTGGCCACGTGGGTGATGAAGAACTGCGAGCCGTTGGTATTGGGTCCGGCGTTTGCCATGGAAAGGATACCGGGTTTGCTGTGCTTCAGCCCAGCCCCGAATTCATCACGGAAGGAATAGCCTGGTCCGCCGCGACCGGTGCCGGTGGGATCGCCAGCCTGAGCCATGAAATCTTTGATAACACGGTGAAAAATAGTATCGTCATAGTAGCCTTCACGGGCTAAGAAGACGAAGTTGTTGACGGTGTTGGGGGCTTTATCGGCGAAGAGGGCAACTTCAATATCGCCCAGGTCCGTTTTGAGGATGGCGGAATATTTTTTGTGCAGGTCAAGCTTAAATTCAGGGGTTTTAGTCCATTGTTTTTGTGTCATTTTTATTCTCCTTGGCTGAATTCTATCAGAGGTTGAGGGGAAAAGCGTAAGGGACGTGTGGGTAGAAATGATACCGCCGGCAGATGCAGGTTTATCAGACGCTTGAGGCGGTCTCGTTCCTAGTCGTACAAGGTTGGGTTGGCGTTAGGAGATGTTGAAATACTTGAAAAAACTAAAAGCCAATCTACCATGAAGTTCAGTGTATCGGTGGGTTGGCTATATCAAGACACATGCGGTCAATATTTTTACGA
>DDWY01000096.1:3591-18024 GCA_002347705.1 Anaerolineaceae bacterium UBA2274
ACTAATCCGACCAGTTCTCCAAAGTTTTCTTGACATCTGCAAGGAAGTTGTCGCCGCTTTCGCCGTCAATCGCGCGGTGGTCGAAAACGAGTGAAAGATAAACCATTGGGCGGATGGCGATCGAATCGTTGCCGTTCTCATCGGTGATCACAACCGCGCGCTTTTGCATGGCGCCCGTGCCCAGGATGCCTAACTGGGGTTGGTTGATGATGGGCATGGCAAACAGCGAGCCTGCCGTGCCGTGATTGGTGAGCGTGAAAGTTCCTCCACGGACATCGTCTGGCGAGAGTTTCTTATTGCGGGCGCGTTCTGCCAGGTCGTTGACCTGGGATGCGATGCCCTTCAGAGAAAGATTCTGGACCTGCTTGATGACCGGGACGATCAGCCCGCCTTCACCCAGCGCAACCGCCATGCCAATGTTGACGTCGCTGAAGGCAAAAATGCCTTCATCTGTCCAGGTGGCGTTGACGATTTTGTGTTCACTCAGAGCCTTGGCCATTGCCGCCACAAAATAGGCTGTCAGGGTCAGGTTAACCCCGTCGGCAGCAAATTTGGCTTTGTTTGCCTTGCGGTGAGCCAAGACGCGGCTCATGTCCACTTCCATGACGGTCAAAACGTGCGGCGAGGTTAGCACCGAATCTACCATGCGGGCAGCGATCTGCTTGCGCGTGGAAGTGTGGGGGATGAGGGTGCCGGGGATGTCTGTGGGTACAGGGGCTGCCTTGGCAGGCTGCACCGGCTTTTCTTTCAGTTCCGGTTTGGGTTCTGGGACTCGCTGCGATTCCTTCTTCGGGTTGGCCAGATATGCTTCGACATCCTGCTTTGTGATCCGACCGCCTGAGCCTGTGCCCTGGATCTGGTCTGGATCAAGTTGGTGTTCGTCAAGCATTTTTCTGACCAACGGGGACAGGAAGCCTGATTTAGCGGCAGGTTTTTCTGCAAGGACAAGTTTTTCCTGTTCAACCACTTCAACCGGAGCTTCTTCCTCTTGCGGGACCTGTGCGGGTTCTACGGTCTCTTCATCCAGTGACTCTCCGGGTTCGCCGATCCATCCCATATTCTCGCCAACCTGAACGGAATCGCCCGCTGCCACATCAATACGCAGCAGGGTACCGGAAATCGGGCTGGGGAATTCGGTCACGACTTTGTCTGTTTCGAGTTCCACCACAGATTCAAATTCTTCCACTTTGTCGCCGACTTGTTTGAGCCAGGCAACCACTGTCAGTTCTTCCACACCTTCGCCCGGTCTTGGGGCGATTAATTTCGTAGCCATTTATCCTCCTAAAGAATGGCAGGGAAGCGATCAGGATCGCTTTCCCGCATGATTTCGTATGCCGCGTTAAAAATAGTTTCCGCGTTGGGTTTGCTGTAATAATCGCCATCGGTGCCGTAAGCCGGGCGATGGTTGGCTGCGCTGAGCGTGCGAGGCGCAGAATCCAGCCACTGGTAACCGCCTTGCTTCTCGAGCACTTCCTGCATCATGTAGGCGGTGGTGCCGCCGGGCATGTCCTCATCCACAAAAAGCACCCGTGAGGTCTTTTTGAGCGAGTCAACGATGCTGTGATTGAGGTCAAAGGGCAAAAGCGTCTGGACGTCGATCAGTTCAACGTCAACGCCCACCTGGGCAAGCCTTTCTGCTGCTTGCTGAGCGATGCGCACGGTGGCTCCGTAGGTCACCAGGGTCAAATCTTTTCCCTCCCTGAGCACTTCAGGGACACCAAGGGGCAGTTTAAACTCGGCGATATTGTCTGGCAGGCGTTCCTTGAGGCGGTAGCCATTCAGGACCTCGACGACCAGGGCGGGATCATCGCCTTTGATGAGGGTGTTATAGAAACCTGCTGCCTGGGTCATGTTGCGCGGGACTGCCACATGGATGCCCCGAATGAGGTTGATGATGCCTGCCATCGGCGAACCGGAGTGGAAGACGCCCTCAAGACGATGACCGCGCGTGCGGATAATCACGGGAGCTTGTTGGCGACCAACCGTGCGCCAGCGCAGATTGGAAAGGTCATCTGCCATGATCTGGAGCGCGTAAAGCAGATAATCGAGATACTGGATTTCAGCAATCGGGCGGAAGCCACGCAGGGCTAAGCCAATGGCCTGACCCAGGATAGTGGCTTCACGGATGCCAGTGTCGGACACACGTGAAGGACCATACTTTTCCTGCAAACCGCGGAAAGCCTGGTTGACATCGCCAAGATTGCCAACATCTTCGCCAAAAGCGACCATCAGTGGCTCGCGGGCAAGAATTTCATCAAAAGCTTTGTTGAGCACTTCAAAACCCATCAGGGTTGGTGAGTTTTCGCTGAATTTTGCTTCGACCGGATTCACTTTCATCGGCGATTTGGCAGAGTCAGAGAGAAGGAACCTGTTATAGTAGGCCTGTTTTTCAGTTTCCAGGCTGGTGGAGAGATCCACCAAGGCTTTGCGTGCTTCAGTTGCTTGATCTTTGGTCAGAACAAGCGCCTGGTGAATGGCAGAGGCGGCATCACTGAAGATTGGATCCTGAATGCCTTTGAGTTCATGATTGATAGTTTCAATTGCCGCTTTCTGGACGGACGCGCTAGCAGCAAGTTCCGAAAGCTTTTGTGAAGTGGTCTTGACAAACTGCTTGATGGGCGTCTGGAAACTCTCCCATGCCCTCTTGCGGGCTTGTTCGACGGCTTTCTTGTCTTCAAGCTCAAATTCACTGAGTTGCTCGTCGGTGGCGACGTTGTTATCGATGAGATACTGGCGGAAACGGCGCAGGCAGTCATTATCGTACTCCCACTCGAGGCGCTCTTTGGACTTGTAGCGTTCGTGAGAACCGGAGGTGGAGTGCCCCTGGGGTTGCGTGGCGTCGGTGACATGCACCAGCGCGGGAATGTGATACTTGCGGGCTGTGTCGGCTGCTTCGTGATAGGTTTGCAGCAATGCGGGGTAATCCCAGGCTTGAACCTGGTAGAGGTCGTATCCCCGGTCGCACTGCTCGGCCGGGCAGGGCACGCGTTGAAAACCTTGTAGAATGGCGGAGATATTTTCTTTTACCATCTGGAACTCATTGGGTACTGAGATGCCGTAGCCATCGTCATAAATGCTCAAGATCGCCGGGGCGTGGAGAACGCCAATGGCATTGACCGTTTCCCAGAAGAGACCCTCAGAAGTCGAGGCATTGCCGATACTGGTCCAGGTGATCTCGTTGCCGTTCTGGCTGAAATTGTCGAATTTTTTCAACTCCGCATTTTTTCGATAGAGCACAGAAGCTTGTGCCAAACCGACCGCCCGGGGCATCTGAGCGGCGGTGGGGGCTATGTCCGCGGATGAGTTGTAGCGATCGGTCTGCTTGAGCCAATTACCTTCCGCATCAATCAGCTGCGTGGAGAAATGCCCGTTCATATTGCGACCACCGCTGTTAGGGTCGAATTCAGGGTCTGCGTGCGCGTAGAGTTGCGCGAAAAATTCTTCAAGCGTGAGCAAATCGAGCGCCATCATCCAGGTTTGGTCGCGATAATAGCCTGAACGCCA
Source organism: Anaerolineaceae bacterium UBA2274 (assembly GCA_002347705.1). Taxonomy (GTDB): domain Bacteria; phylum Chloroflexota; class Anaerolineae; order Anaerolineales; family Anaerolineaceae; genus Mesolinea. Next base: position 7,096 of record DDWY01000096.1, read on the forward strand.
ATCGCCCTTGCCAAAGGTGCGGGCGATTGCAAGTTGGGGGAGTTCCTTGCCGTCGCCGAAGATGCCGAATTTGGCTTTACCGGTCAGGACTTCACGGCGACCGATGATGGAAGCTTGTCTTGAGCGATAGCCCAGACGATAGTCGGCGATTAATTCTTCAGGTGTTAAAGGTAGGTTTTGTTTCGAATTTTCCATTGCTTCCCGTCTACAATTTTTAATTCAATTATAGAGAGTCAACGAGTGCGAGGCAAAAAAATGTACAGGGAATGTAGAAGGGAATAGCGATAAGCAGTGGTTTTTTGGAAAGAAATTTGCCTGGATAAAAGGATCAGCCTTTTACTGCGCCGCCGAGCATACCGCGGATGAAGAAGCGTTGGAAGAGGACATAAATCAGGATGGTCGGTAAAGCGACGATAATCGCCCCGGCTGCCATGAGGGGAATATTGGCAGTGTACTTGCCCTGGAAGAAAGCCAGACCCACTGGCAGGGTACGCAGGGCTTCATTTTGCACCAGGACGAGGGCGAGAAGAAACTCATTCCAGGTCCACATGAAAATCAGGACGACCAGCGTGGTAACAGCGGGTTTCGCGATTGGCCAGAGAATGTACCAAAGCGTCTGCCACCTGGAACAACCGTCAATGGTGGCAGCGTCAGTTAATTCTCCAGGTGTATTTTCAAAAAATGAAGACATCCACATCGTGCCAAAAGACACGCTCAGTCCGACTTGGGGGAGGATGAGCGCCCAGAGTGTGTCGGTTATTCCGAATGTGTCCATCAGGTTGTAGAGGGGGATGATGACGGCTTCAAAGGGCACCATATAGCCGATGAGAATGAGAGGATAAAGCCAACTTTTTCCCGGAAGGGGCAGGGCGCCAAAGGCATAACCGCTGAGCGTTGAAAGAAAAACGCTGGAAATGACGACCGCAGTTGCGACGATGACACTGTTTTTGAAAAAGATATTAAACCGACCTACGCGCCATGCCTGTTCAAAATTATCGAGGCTCCAATTGCTCGGAAGCGAAAAGGGTCCTTCCATCACTTCAGTGCTGGTCTTGAATGCACTGGTGAACATGCCCCAGATGGGGACAAGCACCACAAGCATAAACACAATCAGGATGAAGTAACGCGGTAGGAGATTCTTCCAGGGATACTTCACGCGCTCTCCTCAGACCCTTGCTGCTGATAGCGGCGAATGAATAATGAAATGACGAGAATAATCAGGGTCAGAACCGTCGCTATGGCAGCGGCATAGCCGATGCGGTTGTTGGTGAAGGCGGCTCGATAGATAAGAAAGCCGGTGACCATGGTTGTTTCACCTGGTCCACCTTTAGTGGTGGTGTAGACCAGGTCGAAGACGCGCAAGGCTGCGATAATGGTGGTTACCAGGGCGACGGCAATCTCGGAACGAAGCCCGGGCACGGTGATGTGAATAAATTGCTTGAAGGTATTGGCACCATCCAGGCTGGCGGCTTCGTAATACTCATCCTGGATATGCTGCATTCCCGCCAGGAAGAGGACCATGCAAAAGCCGTATTGCACCCACGTGCCGATACTTCCTACGGCAGGCAAGGCCCAGGTGAAATCCCCCAGCCAGCTGATCGCGAAAACATCCAGTCCAATCTGGCGGAGTAAGCTGTTGATGGGTCCAAAGGTCGGGTTGAACATCCAGCGCCAGATGACACCGACAACCACCATGCTGATGACCTGGGGCAGAAAAAGCGCGGTACGAAAGAAGGCAAAACCCGGAATGGGGCGTCGGCTAAGCATGGAAGCCAGAAAAAGACCGATCAGGATTGGGATGATGCTGTAGAAAATCACAAAAATCAAGTTGTTTCGTAAGGCATTGTGAAACTTGGGGTCCGAAAATAACTCAACATAGTTGCCGAGTCCGATCCAGACCTTATTCTGGCTGAACCCATCCCACTGGTAGAAACTACTGCGAATGGTTTCGAGAATGGGTAAAAAAGTAAACAGGAGATACACCAACAAAGCTGGAAGGAGGTACCACCAACCCTTCCAGCGCGATTCTCCAGGATATTTTTTCGTTACATTCGCCATAGATAAATGAAAAAGACCGGCACGCTGTGTACCGGTCTTTCGTTTTAGATTTATTCCGATTGGGACTGCAGGTAAGCTGCGTAATCAGCCTCGACTGCTTCGGTGAAATTGGCTGGGGTTGAAATGCCGCCAAGAAGTTTTTGCAATTCGGCAACCAGGGTGTCATAGAAGGTAGGAGTCGCCCAGTCGATGTAGTGACCGACGGCATTAGCCTGGTTGATCGTATTCCAGGCGTTTAGCGTGTCGCCAAAGAGATTCTTGGTTTCCAGCTTGCTGTCTTCTGGCAGAGCCATGGCCGGGAGCATACCAGCTTCAGCCCAGAGCTCAGCGGCACGGGGACTGATCATCCAATTGAGGTATTCTGCCGCAAGTTCCTGCTTTTCGGAGGTTTTGCGGATGGCGAAGGGGATACCCACACCGCCAATAGCCAAGCCTGTTTGACCCTCATATGGGGGCAAGAGGAAGAAACCAAACTCCTGGTCGGTGTCGACCATCAGTTCAGGGGCGAGCCAGGAACCTGTGATGGTCATGGCGCCATTTCCGGCTTTGAAGAGATTGTTGCTGTCATCGTAACCGATGCCAGGGAAACCATCGCTGAAATAACCGGCATTTGCCCAGTCCAATAGAATCTGAGCTGCCTGGCGATTCTCGGGGGTGTCAAAGCTGACATTATTGACACCATAGGTGAGGTTGTTGATGTAATCCAGCGAAACAAGCAGGTGCTGGATGGCGCTGAATTCATGGATGGCGTTCCATCCATCCAGCGATCCAAAGGAAATTGGGGTGATACCTGCAGCCTTAATTTCCGCAAGCAAGGCTTCGAAATCTTCGAACGTGGTGGGAACATCCCAACCATTTTTCTTGAAAGTGTCTTTGTTATAAAATACGCCCACTACTTCAGCAGTCGGGCTGACACCATAAAGGTTGCCAGTACCGAAAGTCTTGCCGTCTTCAGTGAAGCTGTTGCGGCTGGCGACGCTGGTGGAAAAGACCGTGCCCCAGTTGTACTGGTCGAGGTAGGAATTAAGCGGCAGCAGGAGACCGGCTTCCACCAAGGCGCCCATGTCATTGCGACCCTGATTTACCTGGGCTACGTCAGGACCATCGGCTTTGGTAAGTGCAAGTTTGACGGTAGTGCGAAGATCATCCAGTACTTTGACCTCACGTTGAATGCGAACGCCGGGGTGGGCAGCTTCGAATTCTGCGTTGAGGGTTTCGATGACTTTGCTTTCCTCGTCGCGGTAAAACTGATCCCAAACCAAAAGCACCTCTTCTTCGGTTCCGGCAACTGGTGCTTGATCAGTTGGTGAGGCGGGTTTGGCGCAGGCTGAGAGGAGGATCATCAGGGCAAGGCTGATTGATAAAAAGATAGTGCGTTTCTTCATGGAGTTCTCCTTGAGTAAGTGAATAATTCTAATGCAAATTTAAATTATAACCCAGCAAAAAAAGGAATAGGACTAGCTGTCGAAACTTGTCGAAACTATAGCTGACGAAACTATTTGAGAAACGCGATCAATTAGGGGGGGTATAATTGAGGAGTGCTGTGGATTCCTGGTTAGAAAAGGAGAGATATGACCATTGAAAAGACCGCAAATGAAATAAAGCACGTCTACAAGAGTTTATCCTGGCAGTTATTAGAAGTTACAGAGAATGCAGCCATAGCTGCCGCCCAGGCTGCGGGACAGGGCGATAAGAACCTGGCAGATGCAGCGGCGGTGGACGCCATGCGGGCAGCGCTGAATCGCATTCCGGGGGTATCCTGCAACATCAAAATCGGCGAAGGTGAACGGGATGACGCACCAATGCTTTTCATTGGCGAGAAACTTGGCGAAGGGGAGGTAAACATCGATATCGCTGTAGACCCGCTCGAAAACACCAATGCGACTGCCAATTTGAATTCGGGGGCAGTTTGCGTGCTGGCAGCGGCACCATCAGGGGGATTGGTCCAGGCTTCAGATACTTATATGGATAAACTCTGTGTGGGGAAAGACGCGGCTGATTACGTGGATATTCGTTTGGCGCCCGAAGAGAACGTCCGGCGTTTGGCGAAAGCGTTGAAACGACGGGACCACCGGGAGCTCACCATAACGGTGCTCGACCGTCCACGAAATGAGGAATTGATCAGAAAATTGCGATCTACTGGTGCACGAGTGCGTTTGATCATGGACGGAGACTTAATGCCGAGCGTTTTCAGTTGTTTTAAAGGTGTGGGCGTGCATGCCGTGATGGGCATCGGCGCAGCGCCTGAAGGCGTCATTTCTGCAGCCGCGATCAAGCTGCTGGGCGGAAAAATGCAGGCCATCTGGAAACCCAAAGATGCAGCCGATGAAGAGCGCATGGAGAAGATGGGCGTCAGACTTGGAGAAGTTTACACCCAGGATGATCTTGCGCCAGCAGATAATCTGATTTTCTGCGCGACAGCCGTCACGCCGATCATGACTACCTCCAAAGCAGTTCTCGAAGGGGTCAGTTTCTTCCCGGGCGGGGCAAAGACGAGCAGCCTGGTAATCACAAGGGATTTCATGAATTTTGTCCCAACCACTCATGTGCTCGACCCGCTTGTGTTTGAGGAAGAGAAAAGTGAGTTTCGTTTATACTAATCGCAGCTACGGTATACTAACTGTTCAATATTTGATTGAGGTAGCACATGAGAAAAGCAATAATCACCGGCATTACCGGGCAGGATGGATCTTACCTGGCAGAACTTCTTTTGACCAAGGGCTATGAAGTCCACGGCATCATCCGCCGGGCGAGTACTTTTAACACGAAACGCATAGATCACCTTTACAAGGATCCTCACATCGTGAATGGCAGTGCAAGGCTGTTTTTGCATTATGGCGATATGGGGACAACTGGCAGCCTGGGCGATGTGATTTACGACACCAAGCCGGATGAGATCTATCACCTGGCAGCACAAAGCCATGTGCGGGTTTCTTTTGACATGCCAGAATACACCGCGGATGTGACGGGATTGGGAACCACGCGTATGCTCGAGGCGGTTCGCCGGCTCGGCAAAGGCACACGCTTTTACCAGGCATCAACCAGCGAACTGTTTGGTTCTGCCACACCTCCACAGTCTGAGGAAACGCCGTTCCATCCACAGAGTCCTTACGCAGCTGCCAAGCTTTATGCCTATTGGATGGTTGAAAATTATCGCGACGGCTACGGCATGTATACCGTCAATGGGATTTTGTTTAACCACGAGTCGCCCAGGCGCGGTGAAACCTTCGTAACCCGCAAAATCACACGGGCGCTGGCTGCGATCATTGCCGGCAGGCAGGATAAGCTCTTCCTTGGAAACCTGGACGCCAAACGAGACTGGGGCTACGCGCCGGAGTTCGTTGAAGCGATGCATTTACTGCTCCAGCAGGATGAACCGGATGATTATGTCATCGGAACCGGTGAATCGCATTCAGTAAGAGACTTCCTTGATGAAGCTTTTGGTTACGCGGATATGGACTGGACAAAGTATGTTGAGATCGATCCACGCTATTTCCGCCCGACGGAGGTGGATTACCTGCTTGCCGATCCGACTAAAGCCAAAGAGAAGATCGGATGGTCGCCAAAAGTCAAGTTTTATGAACTGGTGCGGATCATGGTGGACGCGGATCTTGAGTTGATGGGTTTGCCACATCCTGGTGAAGGAAAGCAGATCATCAAGGAACGTTTTGAAGGCTGGCACCGCTGGGAAGACCAGGTCAAGACGATGGATAAATGATCCATTTACAAGAGAATATGTTATAATGCCAAGCACGGAGGAGTAACCCCGGACTGCGCTGACAGAGAAAGGCAGAAGTGTTGAGAATGCCTGAAGTAAGCAGAGGGGCGAAGTCGCCGCGAGAGAGTGGCTGAAGAAACCTGAAAAGGGATTAGACCAGCCCGGGAGAGCCCGTTAGCGCTCAACCCAAGCGCGATCCAATCGGATCGAATTGAGGTGGTACCACGGAAGAACACTTTCGTCCTCAACGGGCGAAAGTTTTTATTTAAGCAATGAGAGGTGTAAGATGACTGAACTGCCGAAAACGTATGACTTTAGAGAATATGAAGAAAAAATTTACCAGGAATGGGAAGAGAAGGGCTATTTCAGGCCGACAAATGACCCAAATCTGCCTGGGCATGACCCCAAGATTGAACCTTTTGTGATCGTGATCCCGCCCCCGAATGTTACCGGAGCTTTGCACCTGGGACACCCCTTGTTTGTGGCCACACAAGACATCATGATCCGCTATCACCGCATGAAGGGTGAACCGACCCTTTGGGTGCCGGGAACTGACCACGCCGGAATCGCAACCCAATTGCAGGTGGAAAACCTGCTTCGCAAAGAAGGCACTTCCCGTGATGAATTAGGACGAGAAACTTTTGAAAAGCGAGTTTGGCAATGGAAAGAAAAGTATGGCGGCGAGATCATTAACCAGCTCAGACGGCTGGGAGCCTCCTGCGATTGGGAGCGGGAACGTTTCACGCTGGACGAGGGTTTATCCCGGGCTGTGAGGGAGGCCTTTGTGCGGTTATATGAAAAAGGACTCATTTATCAGGGTCCGCGCATGATCAACTGGTCGCCGGGGCTGCAAACGGCTGTCTCGGATCTCGAAGTGGAATACTCTGAAGAACAGGGTAAGCTCTATCACTTCAAATACATGCTGGCAGACGGCAGCGGAGACTACATCCCTGTGGCGACAACCCGCCCGGAGACCATTCCGGGGGATACGGCTGTGGCGGTGCATCCGGAGGATGAACGTTACGCGCGGTTTGTTGGGAAAAAGGTGATTGTACCGATCCTTGGCAGGGAAATCCCAGTGGTCGCAGATGATTACGTGACCAAGGATTTCGGGACAGGCGCGCTTAAGATCACACCGGGGCATGATCCGCACGACTACGAAATTGGTGAACGCCATAACCTGGCTTTGGTTAATATCATGAACAAAAATGCCACGTTGAACGAGAATGCCGGCAAATACGCAGGCATGGAACGCTTCAAAGCCCGCAAAGCGATTTGGGAAGACATGACAGAAGCGGGTTTGGTGCTGAAAGAAGAGCCTTACCTGATGAATGTGCCCCGGTCACAGAGAGGTGGGGAGATTGTTGAACCCCTGGTGTCAACGCAGTGGTTTGTGAAGATGGACAGCCTGGCAGAAATGGCGGCAGCATCCGTTCGCAATGGGGAAGTCCAATTTGTGCCCGATCGATTCACCAAGGTTTTCCTGAACTGGATGGATAATATCCAGGATTGGTGTATCAGCCGGCAGTTGTGGTGGGGGCACCGCATTCCAGTGTGGTATTGCCAGGATTGCCGCGAAGTGATCGTGGCACGTGAGGACCCTGATGCGTGTCCAAAGTGCGGTTCGCATAACCTGCAGCAGGATCCGGATGTGTTGGATACCTGGTTCTCCTCAGGGCTTTGGCCTTTCTCAGTGTTTGGCTGGCCGGAAGCGACACCGGATTTCAACTACTTTTACCCGACCAGCGTGATGGAAACTGGTTACGACATCATTTTCTTCTGGGTCGCGCGGATGGTCATGGACGGGCTTGTCTTCACCGGCAAAGCGCCTTTCCATACCGTTTACCTGCACGGCATGGTGCGCGATGATAAGGGTCAGAAGATGAGCAAGACCAAGAACAACGTCATCGACCCGCTGGTATTGATGAACGAATACGGCACGGACGCGCTTCGGTTCTCACTTGTGGTTGGGTCCAGCCCGGGTAATGATCAAAATGTTGGTACTAAGAAAGTGGAAGGCAACCGGAACTTTGCTAACAAAGTGTGGAACATCGGACGTTTTGTGATCAACGCGGTCAACAAGGTTGAGGAACCTATAAAAGCCGGGCGGCAATGGACGCTGGCAGATTCCTGGATCTGGGCACGCACCAAACAAACGGTAAATAATGTAAATAACCTGTTTGAAAATTATCAGTTTGGAGAAGCTGGCAGACAGGTGTATGAATTCTTGTGGAACGATTTTGCTGACTGGTACCTGGAAGGGTCGAAAAGGCAGCTGGCTGAAGGCGGAGACCGGGCTGCTTACACGGCGATCATTTTGGCGGATACGCTCGGCTTGATGCTGCGATTGCTGCATCCTTTTACGCCTTTTGTGACTGAAGCTCTCTATGGTTATCTGAAAGAAGCCTGCGAGGCAAACCAATATATATACAATCCTGAGCGAGATTGGGAGGAACACCTGATCGTAGCCCGGTGGCCGGAACGAATGCCGCATGAGGATTGGGAAGAAACCGCGATCAAGAACTTTGAATTGGTGCAGGAAATTGTGCGGGCAATCCGAAACCTCCGGTCTGAGTTCAAGATCGAACCGAGTAAATTTATTGACACAATCCTGGTGAACCAGGACAAAGTCGATTTTTTGCAGCAGAATAAGTTTTTATTGGTCGATTTGGCTGGTCTGAATGAGGATAGACTAAGAATTCTCGCAAATAAACCTGAAACTGAAGGTTTGACCGTGGTAGTGATCGAGGACATCGAAATTTATCTTGACCTAAGTGCTGGTGCAGACAGCCAGCTTGACAGGGAGCGGCTTGAGAGAGAACTGGCAGAAGCAAAAAGCCAGATAGAACGGCTCGAGAAGCTGCTTGCCTCACCGTTTGCACAGAAAGCGCCAGAGAAGGTGGTGCAGGTTGAAAGAGAAAAGCTCGAAGGATATCGGGCAAGCGCGATAAAACTGCGTGAAAGATTGATCTAGAAGATAGCCTCCCCGAGATTGGATCGGGGAGGTGTTTTTTTTATTGCAGGCGGAGCTTCTCGAGCATGATGATGCGCTTGAGGATTGCGACAGAAACCGCATAGGTTGAATCCATGCCAAAGTACGAAAGACCTCCAGCACCGAGGTTCTTTCCCTTGGAATAGGGAGTGTCGGACACATAGTGCAGGATGCCCAGATCGAAGGGCACGCCGTGCAGGTTGACGATCTCATTGACAGGGTGCCGCTGCGGGCGGAAAAGCTCATAGATGGCAGACAAATACGGTCCAGCTTCCATTTCGACGTCGGTGTAACCTTCACGATAGACAACGTCGAGAACATTGCGGTTCTGCAGGAATGTGCCCATGACCGAGACGGCTTTTTGGTTGTCCAGAACGGTACCAAAATTGAGATTCGGAGCAATATCCGCGGCGGTAAAGTTGTTGTTGAAAAGATAAGTATTACGCGAATGTTCGTCGTAAACCACATTTGGCAGGATGACGTCCCCACGGACACCATTCAAACTGGCAGCTTTACCCATGATGTAAATGCCAAGTATCCTGCCGCTGTTTTCCGCAATTTTTGTCAGCAGGTTGTAAGCAGCAAAGCCCAGGGGATAGTCAATGTTCAGGATGATGGCGTCACTGTCCTGAAGAAACGCGAGATGAGAGCTGTCTCCATCCGGGATCAGGCGGGGGTCAATTGTGGTGGGGTTCAGCTTATGAATCTCCATAACGCTGGCTTCCACGTCAAAACTGTGGGCGCTGCTGAGGCGGGTGATGCCGCGATCCTCCTCAAAGGCAATCTGTTCAGATACCAGAGAGCTTTCAGGGTGGGTGGAAAGGTATTTGCGCATGGCGTAATAAAAGAAATTTTCCTGGCTGGCTTGGTTGGCTTCCTGCTGCATTTCTTCCCATTCAGCGCGCAGAGAGGGTTCGTCCTGCTCGATAAAGTTCAGCAATTCAGCGCGTTTTGTCAGTGAAAAGCCGGAGAGCAGATTGGCAAGGCTGTGGGTGTTGGATGACACAAAGTAGATCGGACGCCTGGTAACTGCCGGGACGTGCGTTTCGATATTTTTCCACCAGCTCTCGGTTGCTTTGCGGTAATCGTTCAGGGAGCCAGTGACCAGTTGAACTGTAAGGTCGCATGTCTCGGAGGCAATATGGGACATGTAGCTGTAAAAATTGTCTCCCATTACCGTATATAGCCTGGCGAGCTCCTCCTCTTTGATCTGGAGGTGTTTGGCGAGTTGCTGAAAGTTCTGCGGTTCGTCTGGATTGGCAGAGGAAAGCAGATCTTCCGGGAGAGTGTTCAGCAGAAAGTGAAGTTTGTTCCATTCGATCTGCAGTGCGGTCAAAGCGGGGATAACGTCGTCAATATCAGATCGGGAGGCGATGTAACAAGCCAAAATTTGGCCGCCATTGTAAAAACATCGCCGGCGGCGTGCTTTCGCGCTGACATCTTTCCAGGTTTCAATATCGCCATAGCCATAACTGGCGAAATTTTCCGCGGATTGACCAAGGATGACTTTCTTCACATAAAAAATAGGTTCTGGCAAGCGTAACAATGCATAAAGCAGGGCAGAAATATCTGGTGAGTCCTCACGGGACTTTGTGTGCAAGGATGAATTCATCCCTGCGTGAACCTCTTCCAGGGTGCGGATGCGGACCTCGTTAGAGGAACGCAACAAAGAATAAATAGTGCGTAAATACAGGTCAATTTCTTCAGATGATCGGACAGGAACGGTTCTTTCCATAGCGTGTTTGCCTTTTGATGTTAAATCGATTTACAGAAATTCTATCACGGCGATTGATACTGGCAACCTCCCTTATAATACAGTTATTAAATTGCTGCAGAAGTATTAGCTGGAAGTGAGATTGTATGCTCTACCTTGTTGCCACACCAATTGGAAATTTAGGAGACATGACCTACCGCGCGGTGGAGGTTTTGAAGAATGTGGACCTGATCGCTTCGGAGGATAGCCGCAAGTCGAGCATCTTGTTGAATCACTACGGCATCAGCAAGCCTCAGACTGCCTTGAATAATTTCAATGAACGCAAAGTTGTCCCAAAACTGGTTGAGCGGCTGGAACGGGGAGAAACCATTGCCCTTATCACCAGCGCGGGTACACCAGGGATCTCAGATCCCGGTTATCTCTTGGTGCATGCGGCGCTGGAAGCTG
>DDWY01000098.1 GCA_002347705.1 Anaerolineaceae bacterium UBA2274
CTAGTGCCAGGGTCAACATTGCAAAATACGCGCCCTTGACCCGCATTGCCGAAACGCTAAATAGCAATCCTATCAAGATAGAGACCAAAATTGCCGCCAGAAAACACATAATCAAAATAACAATCTCAGTGATATTCAAATTTCCGATGAAAATCTGATAACTCTTCAATATGCCTGGGGCAACGTGTGTAAGCAACAGAGCCACTGTGTAAGCTCCACCGCCAAACGAGGCAGCATGACCAAACGATAACATGCCTGCATAACCAATCAGCAGATCGTAACTCATTGCGAATACCGCCATGATAAAAAAGTTGATTAGTTGTCCTTGCCAAAATTTATTAATTCCTTCAGTCAAGCTGGTCTGACCAAGCAAGGAGAATATAAACGGAAAAGCGAAGGCAAGCACTACAAAGATGATAAATCCAATATCTTTTTTCCTGTTGTTACTCTTCATAGTTAGTCCTTCTTCCCAAATAGACCTTGTGGTCGCAGGATCAATACAATGATCATAATAATCACAGTTGACGCCTCAGCGATGGTCGGAGATAGTTGCAATTTGAGCGCAAAGTAGTCCCCAAATGCGCGCGCCATACCAAGAATCATGGCACCAACAAACGCACCAACATAACTGCCCATGCCGCCGATCACTACTGTGATGAAGCCTTGCATTTGGTATTGGTCACCCATCATTGGCTGAACCGGCAAAAATGGTGCAGCACCGATGCCACCCAAAGATGCCAGGGCAACACCCAGGGCGAAAACGAGGGTAAACACTCTTTTAACATTGATACCCAACGCTTCAACCATCTGCGGATCCTGTACACCTGCCCGGATGATCATGCCCAAACGGCTTCGGTTCATCAGCAAGGTAACAAAGACGAACATAACTACTCCGAGCAAAATGACAAACAGCCGATAGGTTGGGAAGGTTACCCCAGCAATACTGATTGTTGAAGAACCATTCATCAACCATTCTGCAATTGTTGTTGCCCGACCGGGTTGGGCGAACAAGGGAGGGCGTACCATCTGGTATGCCAACGGATCCCAAAGTACCTGGACCAATTCACGCATTACAAAGCTCATTCCAAGAGTCATCAAAACGATGAAGAAACTGCGCACATAAAGAGGACGGATCATGGTGATCTCGATCAAAGCACCCAACAAAAAGCCAAAGAGCGTCGCAGCAATGATCGCCAGGGCAAATCGTAAGTTACCATTCATCAGCAGAACGCCTTCTGAAGCACTTTCGCGAACAAGAGTAAAGATGATTGTCAAAACAAAAAGTACCACCGGCAGGATTAAACGTTTCTTCAAAGGTTCTGGAGCACTTACTTCTGTGCGATTACCAGGTTTACTTAATCCGACGGCAACGAATGCCCCACTGAGCATCAACAACAGAATTCTCAAAAGGAAACGCGGCAGAGGTTCCTGCGGGCTGAGTTCCGCCAACGGGTTGGAAGAGGTTGTTGTAGCCGCAACCATCGCAGTCTTCGCCAGTCCAAGGATGTCAAATTTTACTAAAGCTAACACTGCAACCAAGAGAGCCGCAATATATGCGAGTTTAGGCAAACTTTTCTGCCAGGCTTCACTCAAATCAAGGCGCACAAGCCGCGGCTTGATCACAGGGATCAACATTACTGTGGTCGCGAAGGCTAATACCAAGGGGAGAACACCGAAAATAAAGGTTGGGTTGGTATAAAATTGCCAGCCCGTGTAGGCACCAATCATAAACATCGAGCCATGGGCAAAGTTAAGCACATCCATCAGCCCGAAAATCAAGGTCAGTCCTGCCGCAACCAGAAAGAAAAGCGAACCAAGGGTTAGCCCTGAGAGCGTTGTTCGGATAAAGGCTTCCTGACCTGCGTAGGTGTATAACCCGAATACCACCCCTGCGACCACTAAAACCCCGATCACAGAATACAGAAGCTTTTTAGAATTGTGGCTCATTGCGCCTCACTTGTGCTGATTGGAGCCTGGATGCTGGCTCCTAAATACTGATGGATAAGGTCTTGGTTTTGGACCAGGTCTGACATCAGACCTCTGTGAACACTTTTCCCATCGTCGATGATGACATAACGCTCAGCCAGTTGGCTTGCCATGATGAAATTTTGCTCAACCAGCAAAATCGTAGTAGTTTCTCTTAACTTCCGAATGGCTTCCATCATTTGTTGGATCAAAATTGGGGCAAGACCCTCGCTCGGTTCGTCAATCAGAAGCAGTTTATTATCAGGAACCAATGCGCGAGCTACTGCCAGCATCTGTTGCTGGCCACCGGAAAGCTGGTTTCCTTTCAGCTTGGAAAGCCGCTCCAGATCAGGAAAGAGTTCAAAAATGAAATCAGCATGACGATCAAGGTCACCTTTTTTTCGTTCAGCCAGTTTCAGATTTTCCATCACGGTCAAAGCACGAAAAACAGCTCTGTTTTCTGGAACATAACCAATGCCAAAGTTAGCTATTTTGAAGGCTTGCTTACCCTGAATTTCCTGCCCATCAAAGATCACTCTGCCATTTCTCGGAGGGGTCAAGCCCATAATCGTCTTCAATGTGGTGGTTTTTCCAGCGCCATTGCGACCCAATAGAACTGTGATTGAACCTTTGGCAACATCGACTGAAACCCCTTCGAGGATGTGAAATTGACCAATATATGTATCAATCTTTTCTACGCTTAATAAATTTCGATTACTGTCTGTTGTTTCCATCATACTAATTCTCCGTAGAGGTCGCCCAGATAAGCTGCCTGGACCTGTGCATTGTGCGCAATCTCATGAGGCGTCCCTTCTGCCAGCAACTGACCCTGTGCCATCACAGTTATACGATCAGAGACCGACATGACCATATCCATTCGGTGTTCAACCAGGATTGCCGTACTCGATTTGAGATGAACCACTTTATTGATGATCTCAATCAATTCGGGCACCTGTTCAGAAGACATACCTGCAGTCGGTTCATCAAAAAGAAGTAATTCAGGCTCAGTGGAAAGCATGATGCCCAATTCAAGTTTGCGTTTCTCGCCATGAGCCAAATTTCGAGCCAACACACCCTCCCTTCCCCGAAGCCCAACCAGCTCTATCACTTCCAAGGCTTTTTCCACATAGACTGGGTATCTTTCAGCCAGGGAAAAAAAACGAAAGTTGTCCTTACCCATCGCTTGTGTCCCAAGACGGATGTTTTCCAGCACATTCAGATTAGGGAAGATGTTCGTGATCTGGAACGAGCGCCCAATACCCATGTGGGCACGGCGTTGAGGGGCTACATGGGTGATGTTCTCGCCTTTATAAAAAATTTTTCCACTGTCGGGTGACATCATTCCACTGAGCAAGTTAAACAAGGTCGTCTTTCCTGCTCCATTTGGACCAATGATGGCATGCATGCTGCCTTTGGCAATCTGGATGCTGACGTCATCCACCGCGATCAGTCCGCCGAAAGACTTGCGCAGATTTTGCGCTTCAAGTATGGTTTCGTTGGTCATTCTTTCCTTTTCTTTCTCATCTTGACAGATTGATTTGTCTTCATCTTTTTATATTGGCTTTGAGCTTTTTAAAAAAACATCGAATTGCTATACGCAAGAAGCATCAACTCCTGTTTTTCAGGACCTGGCTCTCTATCCCTTTTGAAAGCGATTCGATACCTTTCCAATTAACTCAAATTGTTACTTCAATCGATCCTGCGATATTCCGTAACCTGTGGAAGAAATTGTTAACTATTATGATGCCGACAAAGAGTTAATCAGGTAGGGAGGTTAGCCCTCCCTACCTGATTAAGAATCTTATTTACGGAGCTGGCATGACGGTCAGATCACCACAGCGGGCTGCATAATCACCTGCAAGAGTGCAGGGGACATCCAGTTCATCATATTCGGAGACGTAGATGGTTTCAAAGAACTTATATTCATTGATACCGTCTTTATCCAGGTCTGGATCAAGATTGACCAGTTTGAGGATGTTCATCGGTTGTTCACAGACGTGATCTTCAGGACGAATGTAATAGGTACCTTTGGGACCGTCAAACATCAAACCTTCCAGAGCAGCAATCATTGCGTCACCGCTGGCATCACCACCAGTTTTTTCCAGAGCTGAAGCCAAGGCTATCGCGGAGGCAAAACCACCAGCAGTGAAGAGATCAGGATATTCGTTGAAAACTTCGACGTGGCGTTCAACCATCCAGTCATTGACAGGATTCTCAGGAACGGTCCAGTGGTAGACGTTCAGACCAGTTGAACCAAGTGCGCTGCCAAAAACGGCTGCAAAGGAAGCATTGTCACCAAAACCAGTACCGACAGTCATGGAATCAAGCGTGCCAAGGTCAGTTAATTGCTGGAATAGGGTCACATACCCTGTTCCAGACCAGGTCAGGAAGAGATTCTGCGCGCCGCTATCCATTGCTTGCTGGATATAGGCAGTAAAGTCGGTGGTCTCAAAGGGCACGGCTACCGGAGCAATCAGGTTTCCGCCATATTTGGCTACAGCATAAGCCAGTGCCACGTTGGAGCCCTGACCAAAAGCGTTGTCCGCATAGATATGGGCAAAATCGGGTCCGACATTTTCGACCAGGTATTTTGCGATCACGAGAGTATCGTCAAAGCTGGTGCGTGAAGTGCGGAAGACATAGGGGTTGAAGTTAGGACCAGTTGGGAAGGAGGAAGCAGCTGGGTCAATCATCAGGATGATCTTGTTTTCCAGCGCAACATTGGTCAGAGCGACTGCGGAGGCGGAAGAAACGGGTCCTTGCAAAATTTCTACACCGTCTTTTTCGATCAGTTCCTGCGCAAGCGAGACTGCTTTTTCAGGGGAACCTTCGTCATCTTTTACAATGACTTCCACCGGGCGACCAGCAATAATCGGACGACCTTGATCGTCAAAGTTGCCGTTGGCCATATACTCCAAACCCAATTGGAAACCACGCTCTTGCTGCATGCCATAAAGAGCCATCAGACCAGACATCATACCAATCTGACCGATTTTCAGCACTGGACCAAGTTCAGCCACAGGCTCTTCGGTCACTTCTTCTGTCACGACAACTTCCTCAGTCTCTTCCACTGGAGGTTCTGTCGCAACAACTTCTTGGGTTGGTTCGGGCGTTGGTTCAACGGGTTTGACGCATGCGCCCAGGACCATGCTTGCAACGAGCAACATGGCTACTACAAAAAATATCGACTTTTTCATTTTTTCTCCTTGTAATTAGTCGTTTAATGATTGCCAGCGACGATTTTGTCGCAGACTTTCTCAATTAAGTAACTCCCGCCCACTATTTTTCAACACAAAGCCCAAAAGCAGCGTGTTGAGTGGTTCGGGTTTATCCAGGCAGAGCGCATGCCCTGCACCGGGGACAACCACATATTCAGCCTGAGGGATACGCGCCACCATCATTTCTGCCATTTTTCGTCCTTTGATCTGGTCTTCCTCCCCCACCACGATCAAAGTCGGGCAAGCAATCTGGCCTAACTGGTCCGTGATGTCGTAAGAAGTAAAGGCATCCATCAGTTTCACAAAAGACGTCAGGTTAAGTTTGGCAAAGTTTGCGTGCGCCGCAGGCAGCAAAGCCTCGTTCTTCTTCAGATACTCCTCTCCAAAATTCAGGAACACTGACGTGTGGAAGAGCAAGTCGGCATCATTCCGCTCTCCCGCAAGTTTCCACGGGTAGGATTGCAGTTTCAGCATCAACGGCACCTCAGAAACGCCATCAATCACCATCAGGCTTTTGGTTTTCTCTGGATATCGCAGGGCAAAAACCAGGCTCACTTCTGAACCATAAGAAATCCCCGCAATGTGGGCTTTTTCAATTCCGAGCGCATCCAGCAAACCCGCCAGATCATCGGCATGCAATTCCATCGAGTAAGGACCTTCAGGATGGTCTGACTGCCACATCCCTCTACAATCATACAACAAAACCCGGAAGTGCTTCGCAAGCGACTGGGTCTGGAAGTACCAGCTGGCAGTGCTCATCATGATGCCGTTGGATAGCACAATCACTTCCCCGTCCTCGGGACCGTGGAATTCATAGTAGAGGTTGATGTTGTTGACTGCTATCCTGGGCATTTTACGATCTCCTATGCGGGTTCAAACGCAAGGAATTTTTTAGCAGATTCCCCTTCACCGCGGACAACAGAAGTCTGTTTGAGGGGCAAACCAATTTTTATTGTCTCCGGATCGCTGAGGTCCATACCAATAATCTGCGCGCTGATACGCGGACCCTCCTCCAACGCCACGATCCCGACACAATAGGGGTTTTTGGCATTGTAGCCGGCTTCCGCCATGCTTGTGGGGGGTATATAGATCACAGTAAAAGTGGCCAGTGTTCCTCTCCCATTCGACTGGATGCGTTCTATCTGATCGGAATGGCAGTTGGGGCAAATCTGCCGTTGGGGGATTGAGATGTTACCGCAGACAAGGCAGTGAGAACCAATCAAAAGATCTTCCGCAATTGCCTGGTTGAATGCTTTGGAGTGCAAGGCCTGGTCTGTCATCTTAATTCCTCTTTTCAAAAATGTGCACCACGCAGGTCTGCCCGGTTCCGCCCACATTGTGGGTCAGGGCATGCTTGAGGTTGCCGCGCAGCTGGCGTTCACCCGCCAAACCATGCATCTGCTTCCAAACTTCCACCACCTGCCCTACCCCAGAGGCACCAACGGGATGCCCCTTCGATTTCAAGCCGCCACTGGTGTTGATCGGGTGGCTGCCATCTCGCGCGGTTTGCCCCTGCATGGCTGCCTTCCAGCCTTCTCCTCGAGGGAAAAAGCCCAGATCTTCAGTTGCCATGATTTCAGCGATCGTAAAGCAGTCGTGAACTTCCGCGAAGTCGATGTCATCCGGGGTCAAGCCTGCCATCTCATAAGCACGTTTTGAGGCTTTCGCCGCGGCGGGGATTTCACTCAGAGAGGCTCTCTCAGCCAATGCGCCATCGCTTGCCTGACCCGAGCCCACGATAAAGATTGGATCATCCGTGAATTTTGCGGCCAATTCCTCACTCACCAGCAGCACTGCCGCTGCTCCATCCGAGACCGGAGAGCAATCAAACAAGCGCAATGGCCAGGCGATCATCAGATTTGCTTTTGGATCCTTGAGGAAAGCCATTTCGTCTTCCCACTGAGGTAATGGTAAACCTTTCTGCTCAGCTTTGCGCTGCTTGCCGAGCATGACATCTTTGATTGATTGATTAAACTGAGCTTTCTCATTTAAAGCTCCGTTTTCGTGATTCTTAATGCCTACACGCAAGAGAGCGTCAGGATCAGCATTGTACTTGTCAAGATAGGCGGTTGCCATGGCGGCATAAAAACCCGGGAAGGTGAAACCGGCTGGGATCTCAAACATTGAGTCAGCTGCCAGAGCTAATGTGTCTGTAACCTTTGCCCCTGGCAGGTCGGTCATCTTTTCCAGGCCACCCACCAACACTACATCAACATTCCCCGAAGCAATTGCCAGCACGCCCTGCCGCAAAGCTACACCACTGCTGGCGCAGGCATCTTCAATTCGGGTACTTTCTACCGGTGAAATCCCAACCCAACTTGCCACAATCGGTGCCAGGTGCGCTTGATTCTCAAAATGGTCAGAGCTAAAGTTGCCCATGTAGAAGGCTTCGATATCCTTGGGATCAAAACCCTTCTGAACGCTCTGCCGAAGCTCCTGAAAAGCCTCCACGAACAAATCCCGCGAGGTTTTCTCAGGGAATACCCCAAACTTGCTCATCCCCACTCCAACCACAGCTACGCCGCGCGATAATTTCTTCGCCATTAATTACGCCTCTTCCTTTAAATAGGTGACAGCTCCCTGAAGGTCTGTCGGTCTGGCATGCTCACCAGCAGCTACCAAATTCATTCTGAGCAGATTGTCTTTTATCTCGTAGCAGCCTTCATACTTCCCGACCAAACCAAAGGTGTGTTTCTGCTGGTCCATGTCAATCAGACCTTCATCTGCCTGCCACGTGCCGCTCGAAACAATCCCCAATGCGTCATAGCGTGCTTCAAAACTGCCATCCTCAAGAAACAGGAAGAACAAACCAGGGTAAGACTGATCGTCAGTCTGGGTCCACTTGCCAAGTAATGTTTTATCCATCTAAACTCCTGTTAAAAGAACTGTTTATCGGGAACGATGCCCAGTCGGTGGCACTCTTCCCGGATTGACTCCCTGAAATCTGGATGGGCGATCCTGACCAGGGCTTCCATGCGCTTCTTCACCGACAAACCGCGCAATTGGGCGCTGCCATACTCGGTCACGATTGTATCCACATCCTGACTGGGGACGGTCACTCCCGCGCCAGGAGCAAGGGTTGGTACAATTGTTGAAATGGTGCCATTCTTCGCCGTCGAACGCAGAGCGATGATGCCCTTTCCGCCTTGCGACATTTGCGCCCCGCGGTGCGTATCGAGCTGACCACCGGTGCCGCTGAACTGGCGCGTGCCAAGGCTCTGGGAACAAACCTGCCCCAGTACATCCACCTGGATTGCTGTGTTGATGCTGATCATTTTGTAGTTTTTTGCAATGACGTAAGGGTCATTCACATAACTTCCCCGCAGGAGCAGTACATCCGGGCTGTCATTCATAAAATCATAGAGGGGCTGCGTACCTATCGCAAAAGTAGCCACAAACTTGCCCGGATGGAGGATTTTACGGCTATTATCCGCTGCCCCGGCTTTCCAGAGTTTGTAAATGCCATCGACCAGCAGTTCTGAGTGGATACCAAGATGGCGCCGATCACTAATAAACTCTGCCAGAGCTGTTGGTGTGCCACCAATGCCCAGTTGGATTGTGCAGCCATCGTCGATAAACTCTGCCACATGCCGGCCGATTAGTTCATCGGTCTCATTCGGTTCAGCAGAAGGCACCTGCACTAATGGGCTGTTATTCATTACAAAGTGATCGACCAACGAAATTGGTATGACCACATCGCCATCAGTCCAGGGCAGGTTTTCGTTGACCTCCATAATCACCAGGTCTGCGGCGTCGATCATATCACGCTCCACCACCGCCCCCATCGAGAGGGAAACTAAGCCATCCGCATTGGGAGGTGTGCAGACGCCGAGCATCATATCGAGCCGACCGCCATGCCCCACCAGCTTATCGATGGCTGCTTGGTGCAGGTTGTTGGGGATATACGATACCCTTCCCTCCCCATGCACAGCACGATCCGGCGCACCGTAAAACCAGTTTTCATTGAAGAAGCGCCCTTCCATCTCCGGTTTCATGAAAATGTCATAGGGGCGCATGGGCAGGCAGGTCCAGGTAATGATATCTTCCAGCCGTTCTGCCTGCCTGGCTAATTCCTCGAGCATGCCCACTGGCTCAGAGGCAGCAATGCCAATCTGGAGGGTCATCCCTGAGCTGACTTTGCTAATCGCCTCAGGTATTGTTATTGTTTTTTGTTTATACTCTTCTTGCCAGCTCACAACCCGGCCTCCATTAAGGCATGATAAAACAGGTAGCTGCCTGGTTGTAGCCTACACCAGATCCGCAAAAGACTACGCGCATACCGGAAGTGATCTTGCCCAACTTCACGGCGTCATGGAAAGCAATCGGCAGACAAGCGGAACCCATATAGCCCCACTTGTCCATCACATAATGCGCTTTTTCAACCGGCAAACCAAGATTTTCCATGACCAGCTTGATGCTGTTCACGTTCACCTGAGTGAAAATAATATGATCAATCTCGCTCACCTTAAACCCACCATTAGCAGCGCATTCACGCACGCGGGCAGGCCAGCCTTCGTGATTTACAGTTGCAGGGAAGGGTGTGACCAGTTTTACCTTGGTGCGCCCGGCCTCAACGCTCTCGACCGTGGCTGGTTCATAGGTTCCACCAGAGTAAATTCCCCAGTTCTTATGGTACGAGCCATCGGCTTTGATTGAGCTGGACACAAAACCGGGCTTATCGGACGCGCCAACAACCGCGGCACCAGCGCCATCGCCATAAAAGAACGCAGACACGTCGTGTTTGTAGTCGGAGAGTTTATGCATCATGTAGGCGCCGATCACAAGAATGTATTTCAGATGCGGGTTAGTGGCAATCAAGCCTGCTGCCTGAGTCAAAGCCGTTGGGAAGGAGGCACAGGCGCATCCAACATCCCATGTACCGGCATTGACGCAGCCAAGTTTGTATTGGGTCACAACTGAAGTGGCGGGAGTGATGTAGTCCGGGCTGTCAGTGCCCACAATTACCAGGTCGATATCCTCAGGGGTCAAACCGGCATCAGCAATGGCTGCTTTTCCTGCTTCTGTAGCCAGGTCAGAAGTAGCCCAGTCATCCGGGGCATAAAAGCGTGTTTTGATACCGCTGCTGAGTTCAAATTTGCCAACAACCTCAGCAAGTTTTGGGCTGACCTCACCCATCCATTGAGCGAAAGTTTCATTGTTTATCTCGTTTTCGGGAATGTACACCCCGGTTCCTGAAATTGTTGCGTAACGTGTCATGTTTTCTTTCCTTTCAGTAAATGATTGCTCTTCCTTATAGAAGAAAGGGCAACTATGTACCCAAAACAATACCGCCATCCACGCTGATAACCGCTCCGTGGATATAAGACGCCTCGTCACTTGCCAACCAAGCGTAAACACTGGCTATCTCTTCGGGTTTTCCAAGCCGTTTCAAGGGGGTGTTTGATGCCATTCCGGCGAGCACATTCTCGGGCATCTTCTGAACCATTTCCGTCAAGATGAAGCCGGGAGCAACCGCGTTGACGCGGATTTGGTATTTGCCCAGTTCTCTTGCCCAGGTTTTGGTCATGCCGATAACCGCAAACTTGGTAGCGGCATAATTGGTCTGACCAAAATTGCCATATAAGCCCACCACGCTGGAGGCACTCACGATTGCACCACCGCCCTGCTTGATCATATAGGGCACCACAGCCTGGGTGCAGTTGAAAACACCCTTCAGATTGACCGCTATCACAGCATCAAAGGCATCCTCACCCATCTGTCCAACCACTTCACCCTGCTTAAACTTGACGAACTGGCTGTCGCGCGTGATGCCGGCATTGTTGATCAAAACATCAATCCTGCCATACTTCGCGGCAACTTCATCGATCCACACCTGGACTTCCTGGCGATTGACCACATTGACTTTCCAAAAGCTGGCGTCATTGCCCAGTTGCTCAGCCAATGCTTTGCCAGCTTCCTCATTCACATCGCAGATCACTACTTTTGCGCCTTCGGCAGCAAATTTTTCAGCTGTCGCTTTGCCTATTCCAGCGGCACCACCGGTGATGATACAAACTTTATCTTGCAAACGCATTCCAGTCTCCTTTATTCAATTTTTAAGCAGAAAATAATTACGGAAATACCCAGTGTTCTTAGTTTACTGGTTCGGAGTTACAAATTGGTAACAAAACAAGTCAAAGTAAAGATTTTTTTGGGATTTTCAGGATAAATGGAAAATTTGATCAAGGTCGCCGCGTTAACCTGAAAGCTCAAGAAACAAGGCGCGCAGATCATCTGACTCTGCGCCATACATTTTGCGACCAACATCCACTGACTGGGTATAGACTTTGCGCACCATGCTGATATTCCCCAAGGCATGATAGACCCGCATCTGGTACTGATATCCCACTTCCAAAAGCGGCTCCTGCCTGACCAGGCGGTTGCTTAATTCAAGCCCTTTCCCAAAATCATTATCTGCTATCGCTGCTTCTATTACCTGACTGAGGCAGTCCAGATACAGACGGTGGTAGTACTGCACTTCAGGCATGAAAGCTTCCTGCAACTGCTCGCCTTCCAGTAATTTGCCTTTGTAAAGAACCAGCGCCCGCTCTTTATCTTTTATCTGCGGGCTCAAGGCTAACTTTTCAAATTGATCAGTATCCAGGTTGATTTTCATCTGCTGGTTAAGCTGGTATTGCTCGCCATTACGGACCACAAACTGCGGGGGTTCCCTGGGGGGACGGTTTGGCTCCAAGGTCTGGTTCAGCGCGTTGAGAGTCACCTTGAAGTTATTAGCGGCGGTAGACTCATCAGCGTCCGGCCAAAAAAGGACCGCCAACTGCTCTTTATTCATCCCCTTTTCAAAGTTTACAGTAAGAGCCTGCAGTAGTTGACGGGCTTTATCCCGCTTCCATTGCTCTGCCGGTATCAGATGCTTGCCCTTTCGCGCTTCAAAGCCGCCAAAAAGGTTAAGACTTAAGGTGTAACCAGGATGATAATTGCTCACGCTATGTGGAAGATCGCTGAGAATCTGGCTGATCAACTCAGGCTGCAGCCCCATCTCTCGCGCGTGCAGCACCAATGGATAGAAAGTGAAGGGATCATCTGGACCCAACAAAGTCCCACGTGTCAGCAAAAATTGGTATTGATGTCTCTGCACCAGTTCCAGACCCTGCTCGAGGAATAATAACGCGGAGCTTTTGTACCCCTGCTTGTCGGCTGTGTAAGCTTCCCAAAGCAATGCTGCCGCACTCGCCAGATTATCGTTTATCTTTTTTGCTAGCGATTCGGCCACTGAAAGGATATTTCCCGCGGCTTCAAACTCACCACCGAGCGCCAGACCGGCGCCCAGTGAAATCCTCACCATCAACCCTATCCATTCGTCTCCAGCATTCCCAGCAATTAATAAAGCCTGATCACCAATGCGTTTTGCCTCCTCCAGGTTTCCGGCATACCCAACCAAGCGGCACAAGCCCCACAGCGGCTCCACGTGAATACGCACGATGTCCACATTTTCAATCGCAAATTCGTACAAGCTCCGAATTTCAAGCACTCCCTGTGTGTCCAAGCCCTGCGTTAAGTCCAGCTCCAGCGCATGCCCCAAGCGCATCTTTGCGACTGCTTCCACATATTTTGCCTGCAACTGCCGTGATACCTGCAGCCCTTTCTGGGCATACTGCCGCGCGCTGACGTATTCTCCCATCAACGAACAGTAAAGTGATAGCAGAAGAGTAGCTTCGCGGTGGAAGCGTTGTGGTCTTGCCAATCTTTGATCAGCAGTTCCAAACTCAAGTTTTCTAAGCAACCGCAGCCCTTCTTCCAACCGCCCTGTGCGCAAGAGCAGACGGGCTTCAATGTAGGCCTGCGCCTCTGCATACTTCAGAGAAAGCTGGCGCGCCTTCTGCAGGCTCTTTTCCGCCTCGGTGGTTGCCCCCTGGTTGACCTGGTTCTCGGCAATCTGAGTCAGCAGACCCGAAACTTCTAATGGATACTCCACTGGATCCAGCAGCTCAAGTGCCCGATCGAGTAGCTGATCAGCGTTCACCGGGCGTAGAGTGTCCAAGTACACCTGAGCTTGTCCGCGCAGTGCCAGGCTCACCCCCAAAACATTTCCGAGATTCTGGTATAAACGCTGTGCTGTGCGATAGTACTCAAGTGCCAGATTGAAATTTGCCTCAGTGCGTTCCACTTCCCCTAAAAGGTAATTTCCGTATGGGTAATGGCCCAGTTCTTCTTGCGGCAGCTTCCCCAGCCAATAACGGACGCTCTGCTTGAGCCCGGACTGCAGCAAACGATCACCAACCTCATCCAGGATTTGGCGCAGTCTGGCAAAATCACCGGCGTAGATCAAATGCGAAATGGCCTGCTCCCAGTAATGATGCGCGCTGAAATAACTTGCAAGCTTCCGATGAAGCCCTTTCTTGAGCTCTTCATTCTTTGAAAGACGGCTGAGCAGAAACTCGCGGAAAATGTGATGATATCGGAAGACGTCTGGCTTCAGTTGCTCGATGAACAAACCTGAGCGGTATAGCTCGCATAAGGTGTCAGCGCTGTTTTGGCGGTCAAGTAAAAAGTCGCAGGTGTCGCTGTCCAAAAATTGCAAGACCGAAGTTCTGACCAGGAAATCCTGCTGCTCCTCCGATTGCATATCCAGCACTTCGTCTGCAAGGTATTCAAACAGGTTCCCCAACGAGCTGTCGTTTTCTTCTTCCAGCAGGCTGCCCAGCGGTATGCCTGGCAAGGCTCTGATCGACTGCCAAACCACCTGCAGCCCAATCGCCCAGCCTTCGGTGCGTTGATGCAGCCTGGCGAGATCATCTTTGGGCAGGTTCAGTTGGTAGGTTGACCGATAAAGCTGGTCGGTTTCATCCGCAGAAAAGCTGAGGGAGTCCTTATCTATCTCAAGCAGCCTGCCCTTAACTCGCCACTTGTTGATCGATGGAAATTCCGGCTGCGTTCGACTCAGGATCATCACATGCAGGTTGGCTGGCAGATGCTCAATGAACCAATTCATCATGCCCAGGATCTCATCCGAATCGTTCAAACTCTGGAAATCGTCCATCACAAACAGGGCTTCTTCGTTAAATAAGGAAGTGATTGAGTTTATTAGCGTGATGAGGCATTCCTGCAGGTCAAGATCACTGTCTTCCAACACCCGCAGAGCCGGGAGACCGATCTTGTAGCCTTGCTGATTGAAGGCGGAGCAGAGATATGTCAAAAACAAACGCGGATCGCGTTCATTGCGCGAGATGGTATACCAGAAAAATGGTAGTTTGACAGACTTGATCAGGCTGAGCGCCGAAGTCGTCTTGCCATAACCTGTTTCTGCAACCAGGATGGTCAGAGGATAGTCAAGGCTCTGCTTCATCAGGTGAAGCACTCTCGGACGGTCAAGAATGGAGCTTTTCTGCGCCGGCGGTGTGAGCTGACTCAGAATGATTTGGTTTTGGTGAGTCATCAGACCTCTATTTTACCGGAGTTTCTCATTTTAGTGCCCTGAAAACAGCTTCCCAACGAGAGAATATTCAAAAAATATCGGAAAATGCGATCGCAGGCTGGCTCATCGTGCTAGAAGAGTATGGCGTCATGGAATCCATACCAACCTGCGCCTCGCGATAGCCAACCCACCAAAAATAGTAATTGTCATTCTGAGCCTCTTTTGCGAAGAATCTGATTATTAATGATCAGAATATTCATCGCATTCAGGATAACAAGACTCACCCCCTTTATCCTCCTTCCTCAACAAAGTGCCCGTCAGGGTAGGGGATCAGGAAAAGCCCTGCCTCGGGGTCATTCGTTATCTGTCATTG
>DDWY01000101.1 GCA_002347705.1 Anaerolineaceae bacterium UBA2274
TGGTCGAGGAATTCGAGCAATAAAAACCAAAGGCTGCTTTGCTGCATCAAAAAAATAAAACTGAAAACCCACGGGTGACTTTCATCAGCCAGCATAGGCAGCCAGGTATGAAGAGGGAAGATCGCCAGCCACAGCGAGAAACCGAGAAGAATCAATACGGTGCCGCGCAGGATCAATGGACTGGCACTGGGAGCTGTTTCGATGCCTGTGACCATCCAGCCGCTCAAGAGAATTAAAGGCAGAGCGATGGTCTGCGAAACCAGGTAGCGCATCACACCACTGCCTGCCTGTTTACCGCGCGGTGTGAGCAGGAGAGTGCTTATCAGAACGATCAATTCCACGATCACAGCTGAGAACAGGAAAGGTTTCACTGCGAGTGTAGAAATCCACAATGCCGTGATAGCCAGCGAGATGGTTGGAAACCAACGACTGACCGAAAAACGCAGCCCTGCGATGTTCCACAAGAAGCTGAATAGATACAGCATTGCGACAGTTTTGAGCTGGCTTCCAGTGAGAATCAGACCACGATTAAAGATCATGAAAGTGTCATCGAAAAGGAATTTCCGACCAAACAGGGTGAATTCCAGACTTTGCGGGAAAATATAGGCAGCCAGAGCCAGCAGCAAGCTCCCCAGGCAGGCGATCCAAATGGAAAGTTTATGAAATCGGTGAACCAGAATGAGCAGCAGACTCAAAAGGAGTGGAAGGAAAATCCAAATTGAGGGCGTGGTCAGGAGGTTCATTCTGACCCGCTTTCGACGTCTTTGACGATGAAAAAGCTGCCAACGAGTGCCAGGCTGAGATTGACCGCGGTTAGGAGAGCTTCCAAAAGCCGGGAGAATTCCAGGCTCGCATAGAGAAGCTCAAAGCCAGAGAGGAATGTTAGCAAGCCAATTACCAGGTAGAGGGGTTCAGTGATGGTGCCCATTTGAAACAAGCCAAACAGGATTAACCCCAGACTGGCTGTCAACAGAAGCTGGCTGCTTTGAGGAAAGGCGGATTGCTGAAGGGCAGGTGCCGCAAGAAAGCTTATCAGCGCCAGGACCAGGGCAATTGTGTTGCGAAAGATTTCTCCGGAGGAAACATGCCGGCGTAAGAGGGTTGACTCGATTAAACCTGAAGACTTCAGGGTTAGATAAAGCATCAGGCTGACCATCAGTCCGACGATCAATTTGATGCCAGCCAAAAAGGGAGAGCGTACTTCAAGGATAAGCAGGAAAATGCAGACGTATTGTAGCCCCAAAGCAAAGATATTTAATGTCCACTGACGTCTGACCAGGTTAATGGCTGCAGACAATAGCAAAATGGCTGCCAGAACGGTTCGTAAAGTTTCGCTCATGGCTGGCCAACCTGCGTGTAGATCAGAGTTGCAATCACCAACAAAAAGAACAGAGACCAGAGCACACCAGCTTCGCCCTCAAGAACTTGCCTGAAAAAGTCCTCAGCATTGCTGAGACGCGCAAAGAACCATCGAGCCGTAGCGTAGAGCCAATCCAGGCTAAAAACGACTCGCAGGACGTTAAGGATGCGATGCCCAAAGCGGTAGAAGGGGACTTTTTCTTTGAAATCGGTGCTGGTAAGGCGAAGACCGAGCTGTTTTGTCAGCAACCCTCCCAACAACACCAGTCCGAGGCTGGCAAGGCTGCCCCACCAGATTCCCACAGTCAGCACGCCTGACCAGCCAACCAGGTTGAGCACAAGCATGGTCTGAACCAGAAGGATCAGACCCAGCGGGTAGGTGATGCGAGCGTACTTTTCAAGACCAGTAACCGTGCTGTTTGCTTCGAGTATGTAGCGCAGATAACCACCAACCAGCATGGCATGGCAGAGAATCATCATGATGCCTGCAAAGCTGACCGGATCGCCAAGGATAGCGCTCCAGCCTGAAGCTGCCAGGGTATACGGGAACCCTAAAAGACCGATAAGTCCCAATAGCGGTATGAAGCGAATTCTCCGGATTGGAGGGTCAAACAGAAACAGGACTCCACCAGTCAGAAGCAGTGCCAGTCCCCAAACACGGCTGTTTTGCGGCTGCCCATTCAGGGCAGACTGCAGAGCGAACGCCGAGAGTGCCACGACCCAGTAAGGTCTGCCCTCGTTGGCATCGGCACGAGTGAGCCACATGGCTGAGGCATACAGGGCAGCCAGGACCGTCAGAATACTAATGATCGATACCAGACTTTGATTCAGGACCAGGATTTCGGAGGGTAAATGCGCGATCAAGACAAGGGCTGAAGCCACAGGCGAAAAGCGAAGCAATAAATCGGTTCCACGCCTCATTTCCAGGGTGTTTTGGACAGGGAAATTAAGCGGCAGCACACCCAGGCGCAGCCCAGCCGCAATAAGGAAAAGCAAGCTGGCTGTCGGAGGGATTTGGGTAAAATCCAGTCCGGCTGTGACCTGCCAGCCAACAGCGGTGGCAGCCACCAGAACGAAAGTACTGATAAGCCTGACCCCATAAATAGTGGTAACTTTGTTGGTTGATCCGGAATTCCGACTGAAGGTGAGAACATAAACCAATTCAACCACATCAGTTACAGCCCAGGCAATTGCCATGGTCAGCGGGTCTTTCGACATGACCGAGATCAGATTCAACCCTGTCAGCCCCAGTACGGCAGCCCAGGTGGTGGGGTTGGCTTGGGTGGATGCCCGGCTGGAATCGGTCAGGATTACTGCAATACACAAAGCCAGGATGGCAAGCATGTAATGCCAGTTGATGTAATCAATGCGAAAAGAAATGGTGGTGTGGTAGAGTGATTCTGGCAGCCAGCGGATAAATTCCACATCCAATGGCAAGTAAAGCCGCAGGAAAAATGCACCCAGCAAGGCCAATGAAGCCCCAGCTATGGCCATAAACCAGGAACGGGCAAAGTTGGGTTTAATCGCCTGGCTAATGGTCATGGCAATAGATGGGAGCCAAAGTAAGCCAAGGATGCCTAAGAGGATCATAAAGTCAAATCATTCTAAGGATCAGAGGATTTCGCCTGCCTGGCGATGGACAAAGCGACCTTCACCGGCTTTACCAAGCCAGTTTTGATTGTCAACAATCAACCTGCCACGCAAGAATACTCTAACGGGGTAACCGCGCAGCTTCCAACCTTCATAGAGGTTGTAGTCCGTGCGGTGGTGCGCCCAGGCGAGACCGTAGTTTAACTCTTTTTCAGGATCCCACAAGGCGATGTCGGCATCTGATCCGACAGAAAGCGTGCCCTTTTTGGGATAGAGCCCGAAGATTTTGGCAGGGTTAGTAGCGGTCAGTTCCACGAAACGATTCGGACTGATGCGCCCAGTGCTGACTGCATGGGTCCAGAAAACAGGCAGGCGGTCAGCGACCCCAGGAAGACCGTTGGGAATCAGGGTGAAGTTTTGGTCACCAAGCTCTTTGCCTTGGATGGCTACTTCCTGACCTTCGTAAAGAATTGGCTGCCTGCCGTTGTAGAAGAAGGGGCAGTGATCGGTGGCAAGCACCTGGATGATACGATTTTCCAGACCCTGCCAGAGACCTTGCTGGTCTCCTACCTTGCGCATAGGGGGTGAACAGATCCATTTTGCGCCATCAGGACGTTTAAGGTCTTCTTCAGTGAAGAATAGATATTGAGGGCAAGTTTCTCCCATGGCGTGGATGCCGTGCTTGCGGGCGTAAGCCAACTGATCCACCTCGCCAGCCACGTTCATGTGGACGAGGTAGAGCGGCGAGTCTGCCTGGGCTGCCAGAGCTGCCACGCGCAGGCTGGCTTCCACTTCGCCCCAGGCTGGGCGGGTGTGGGCATGATGGATGGGAGCGGTTTTGCCAGCAGCGAGCGCTTCAGCCACCAGGATATCAATCACGTCCCCATTTTCAGCATGCACCATTGTGAGCAGATTGTTCTTTCCGCCGATACGCATTACTTTGAAGATGTTGCCGTCATCCAGCCTCAGCCGACCGTTGTAGGCAGTGAAAACCTTCATACTCGTGACTCCCATTCGTGGAAGGTCAGGAAGTTCTTCCGCCACCTGCTCGTCGAAGCGGGAAATGTTCATATGAAAACTGTAATCAATGCTGGCTTTAGGATCCGCCATGGCGCGATGCCTGGCGATGTTTTCTGCCAGGCTGCCAGGCTCCTGGGAAACAAAATCGATCATAGTGGTCGTGCCGCCGAAGGCAGCCGCTTTTCCGCCGGTATAGTGGTCATCAGTTGAAATTGTGCCAAACATTGGTAATTCAAGGTGCACATGAGGGTCCACACCACCGGGAAGAACCAACAGACCGCTGGCATCGACAACAACCGCTTCCGGATCCTCAATGTTTTCGTCGATTCGGCGGATGATCTCATCCTCAACCAGGATGTCCGCCTTAAAGGTCTTATCCGCAGTGATCAGAGTTCCATTTTTGATGAGCGTTTTCATAAAAACCTCACTTTGCTACCGTAGTAATGCCGCTGAGCAGTGCCAGTAATGCTGAGTCCAAGGGAAATTCTGGTAGGGGAGCCGCCTGGTAGGTTTCACTGCGCGAAGCACGCTCGCGCAGGGCTGCCCAGAGAACAGGCCGCTCCTGGTCATGCACGGGCAGGTCGCCCAGTTCTTTGGCATCCCTGACATGCCGCATGGTCGTGTAGAAAAAAGTTACCCGTTTCCAGCTGCCGGCAGGAATTGGCCTGGGCATCTCGATCAGGCTGCCCAACTGAAGCTTGAAGTACTCCTCATTGGCTCGGGGGTGGTCTGGTTGGTCGCGAAACAGTTGCTGGCGGGTGGTCAGCTCGTGCCCGACGATCGGCGCCAGCCATTTGATTTGCCAGCGATCTTTTGTGCCAAAACTGCCGGTCTGGTAGAGCGCCAGGTAGTCGACTGCAATCACCTTGGGGGCATTTTTGAGCGGTATGCGATACCAGCCAAGCAGGCGTGCAATCTCAAGATCCCTTTGGTTTGGGATAATTGCCACCAAAACAAGGCTGGTATCGTCAATAGCATCAAACGTGCTCAAACGGCTCCTTTAGAGCTGAACTTTCGCTTTGTGATTAAATTCCTCGATCAGGGCATCGATTTCAGGCTGTTGAGCCTGGATCTCGAGCCAGTATTCCGGATCGTACCACTGCGCCATGATTTCCTCATAGGTGCGCCCCTGCTGTTCAACCCAGGTGTAATACTTCAGATTGTGGATGCGCTTGCGGTCCCAATAGCCAAGTTCCTCCATGTAATCCGTGGTTACGCCTTGCAGATAGCGGGCTTCATCGGCGATGGCATTTTCCTTGTTGTATTGACCGAATTCTTCGTGCATCTCGGTCAGGCGGCTCTGGTAAAGCTCCATCGAGTCGGTAAGAACAGTGAGGACGATATCATTCTCGCCTAATTCGTAGAACTTGGCAAATTTGATGGCGGTGAGCAAGTTGGAAATGCTCGAGAAGCCAAGCAGATCAAGCTGGTTGACGAAGTCTTCTTCAAAACCAGAGTCGATCAGATGTTG
Source organism: Anaerolineaceae bacterium UBA2274 (assembly GCA_002347705.1). Classification (GTDB taxonomy): domain Bacteria; phylum Chloroflexota; class Anaerolineae; order Anaerolineales; family Anaerolineaceae; genus Mesolinea. The sequence goes on from DDWY01000101.1 coordinate 5,441, forward strand.
TTTACCTTCAGGCTCATTAAACAAACGCGCAAGATTGACGACAGCATTGTCATCAATGGCGGTGATAAAGTCGGTGTTTTTTGAATTGTGGATCCAGGGAACGTGTTTGTCGCCGATGCCTTCAATGCGGTGGGCACCAAAGCCATTGTTGAGCAGAGTGGGGCACTGCAGGGCTTCGCTGGCGATAATTTTCATGCCAGGGAATTTCTGCTTCAGATAGTCGCCTGCAGCGATTGTTCCGGCAGAGCCAGTTGCCGACGCGAAACCTGCTAAGCGATCTTTTTCGCCTAAAAGTTTGCGGGTTAATTCCTCCAAAGCGTCGCCGGAAATTAGGTAATGCCAGAGGTAATTGCCAAACTCGTCGAATTGATTAAAAATCATTAGGTCCTCACCGCTTCGGCGGAGTTCCCAGCACTTGTCAAAAATTTCCTTAACATTTGACTCAGTGCCTGGGGTGGCGATGACCTCATCTGCGACGTTGCGCAGCCAGTCAAACCGTTCCTTACTCATGCCTTCAGGAAGAATTGCGACTGATTTACAGGCCAGCAAATACGAATCATACGCGCCGCCACGGCAGTAGTTTCCAGTTGATGGCCAGACCGCTTTCTGAGTAGTGGGGTCGAATTGACCGGTGATCAGGCGGGGAACAAGGCAGCCAAACGCGGCACCAACTTTGTGGACGCCGGTGGGGAACCACTTACCTACCAGGGCAACAATTCTTGCTTTGGTTCCCGTGAAACTTGAGGGGAATTCCAGGTAATTGAGGCCCCCAAAAAGACCGCCAAATGGCTTGGGCTCGTTATGCCAGGTGATGCGGAAAAGATTAAGGGCATGCAGATCCCAAAGACCGATTTCTTTCAAGCGATCCTGAATATCGGCGGGTACCAGCGAGGGGTCACGCTGCTGCGCGAAGGTGGGAATGATGATTTTGCGTTCCCGTACACGCTGCAGGGTACGTTCGAGGCGGTCATTCATTATGGTCAAATCGATTTTTGTCATGTTTGGGTTCCTGTGGTTCTGCTTATTTTTTTTCTTTTTCCCGATCGATCCGGGTGGGGTCGAGGGACTTATCGGGTCCTTCGGCAACAATATAAAGTGGGCGACCTTTGGCTTCGTCGTAGATGCGACCAACGTACTCACCGAGCACGCCCATGCCAATCAGCAGGATGCCAGCCAGGAAGATCATGGTCAGCCAGGTTGCCAGTATGTAGGTGAGGTCGAAGCCGTTGAAAATTGCCAGTCCAAGATAGATTAGCAACAACAAAAGGCTAAGCGCTGTGAGGGCTATGCCGCCGGTGGTCAGCATTTGCAGCGGAAAGGTGGAGAAGCCGGTCACGGCGTTCATTGCCAGGCGGATCATCTTTTTAAGGGGGTAGTGTGTCTGCCCAGCGTGGCGCGCGGCGCGCTTGTACTCCACGCCGATTTGCCTGAAGCCCACCCAGGCACCCATTCCGCGCAGTATGCGGTTGCGTTCGCGCATTTGGTTGATGATCTCGAGCGCCTGGCGGTCTATCAGGCGAAAATCACCGGTATTGAGCGGCATTTTCACGTCAGTGATCTTGTAGATCAACTTGTAGAAAAGCGAGGCAGTGGTCAGTTTGAACCAGCTTTCGCCTTCGCGCTCAGTGCGCACCGCGTAAACAATCTGGTAACCTTCGCGCCATTTTTTGATCAAGTCAAGGATTACCTCGGGTGGGTCCTGCAAGTCGGAGTCAATAATGACAACCGCCTGACCACGACTGTAATCCATGCCAGCAGTCACCGCAATTTGATGCCCGAAGTTACGGGCAAAAATGACCGGACGCACGCGTTCATCCTGTAAGGCAAGTTTACGTATAATGTCTGTTGAACCGTCTGAACTGCCGTCGTCCACCAGGATGAGCTCCCATTCCTCGCAAGTCTGGTTCATGACCTCGCTGACCCGGGCGTAAAGCAGGGGCAGGTTCTCAAGCTCATTGTAGATGGGGGCAATAATGCTAAAAACTGGTTCAGACATGAAGCGCCTCTTTGAGTTTGTTGAGTGTTGGCTCAATGATGGGGGCGGGCTCTACGGCTCGCATGACGGCATTGATATCCTTCAATCCGCTGCCCGTACAGAGCACCAGGGCGGGTTCATCCGGCTGATGCAGACCCTGCCTGAGGGCTGCCTGGAGCCCGGCAAATGCGGCCGCGGCAGCAGGCTCAACGAAGAGCCCGGCTTTGCCGAGGGTGGGAATTGCCTGCAGGATCTCCTGATCCGAAACGGTGAGGTAGTATCCACCGCTCTGCCTGACACGCTTGAGTGCCCGCAGTCCGTCGCGGGGTAAATCCACGCTGATGCTGTCTGCAAGGGTTTTTGCGCTCACCGGAGTAATTTCATTGATGCCAGCCTTGAAGGCATTGGTGATGGCGGCAGAACCTTCAGCCTGCACACCGACCATTTTTGGCAATTTTTCGATCCAACCCAACGCAAGCAGATCGACAAATCCTTTTGCGACGCCGCTGAGGATGTTGCCGTCACCAACAGGAATAAAAATCGTCAGATTTTGCGCGGATTTGGCGCGTTTGTGCAGCACCTGCTCCCAGATTTCCAGCCCGGCCGTCTTTTTGCCTTCCACGGTGTAGGGGTTGTAGCCTGTGTTGCGGTTGTACCAGCCGAATTCACGCGAGGCTTCGATGCTCAGGTCAAAGGCCTGGTCGTAGCTGCCATCCACCAGTATGACCCTTGCGCCAAAAGTCAGCAATTGCGCCACCTTGGCGGGTGGGGCAGTGCGCGGAGCAATGATAACCGCCTGTTTTCCTACGCTGGCAGCCATGCAAGCCATCGCAGCGCCGGCGTTGCCAGTGGAAGCAGCGATAATTGTTTGAATGTCTGCCTCGATCGCTCGGGCAACTACCAGCGCACTGGCACGATCCTTGAAGGACGCGCTTGGATTGTGGCTTTCGTCTTTGATCCAGAGTTCCCGCAAGCCAAGGCTTTTTCGCAGGGATTCGGGTTGATAAACTGGGGTCCAGCCCACCTGGTGGAGGGGGGTATTGGTAAAGCCGGGGTCGGGGGCAGCAAGCAAGGGCGTGTAGCGCCAGATTGAGAGCTTACGGCTCTCTAATATTGCGGTCTGGTCTATCTCAGCCGGGTTTGCTTCAAAGCTGAAGTGGGTATCCAGGTTGCCACCACAGGTCAGACAGTTG
>DDWY01000012.1 GCA_002347705.1 Anaerolineaceae bacterium UBA2274
ATTGTCAAACGCGTCGGTAGCATCGATTATAACCTTATGAAGCATTTTCTTAGTTTTCTCAAAAACCTCTCAAAAACCTGCCAAAGACTGCTCCAGACTAAGTGCCCAATATCATGCGGATTTCATGGTCGAACTTTTTGGCAAGCATGACCCCCGATGGAAGGTTGCCAAGGAGTTAATCCCAAGAATACATTGAATGTAGGCTGGTTTGCGTTTTCCAATTTAGCTCTTTTTGAGGGTGACCATGGGGAGTTACCCCTACAAGGGTGTTCATGCGGTAGAGGCAGACCCCCGTGTCTGCCCAATAACATTCTTAAAATTTTTTACGAACCAAAAAACATGAAAAAATAATACCCAACTGTCATCGCCCACAGCATTGAATCCAGGCGGTCGAGCACGCCGCCGTGACCCGGGATCAGGTTGCCGGTATCCTTCACCGCCAGTGTGCGTTTGATCAGGCTCATCAGTGTGTCCCCAAAGAATGCCACCGGACCCAGGATAAGCCCCAAACCTGCCCCATTCAACATCCCCAACTCCGGCAAAGGCATACGCAGGATCCAGCCAATCAACACCCCCGAAAGCAGCCCCACCAATGTGCCGCCTATCAAACCTTCAAGGGTCTTATTTGGGCTGAGCCTGGGCAGGATGTTGCGCTTTCCAAAGCGGGAGCCAATCAAATAGGCTCCAGCATCCACCAGCCACACCAGCGCAATCGTTACCAGCAGCCAAAGGTTTCCTTGCGGCTGGCTTTGATTGAGCGAGACGCCATACGCCCCCAATACGCCAATGAAGAACACGCCAAAAACCTGCAGCCCCAGGCTTATGAAGGCTTTTTTATTCCCATGCTCGTACTGCCACAGGCTATAAGCGCCTAACAAGACCAGAATCAGCGTCCAAGCCAGTGGTTCCACCCAGGCAGTCAAGAACATACGTGGCAAAACCAGTGCGCCAATCGCAATAATCATCAGGGGGTATGCCACCTCGTAGCCTGAGTTTTGGAGCATGCGAGAGAACTCAAAGCCCGCAATTGCCAGGATAATGAGCAGGAATAAATCGAACGCAGTCCCCCCAAGCCATGCCAGACCCAAAAAAATGGGCACGAAAATCAAGGCCGAGAGTGCCCGCTGACGCAGCATTACTTCTTACTCAGTCCGCCAAAGCGGCGGTCGCGGTTGGAGAAATCTTCAAGCACCTCGGCCAGGGCGGCTTCGTCAAAGTCAGGCCAGAATACTTGCGGAAAAGCCCACTCGCTGTAGACGCTCTGCCAGGTAAGGAAATTGCTGGTCCGAAATTCGCCTGAAGTGCGGATGATCAGGTCCGGGTCCGGGATGCCAACGGTAAACATGTTTTCAGAAAGAGTTTGCTGGGTTATCTCCTCAGCCGGGATGCCAGACGCGACGATCTTGCGTACGGCGGTAACAATCTCGTCTCGCCCGCCGTAACTGAAAGCCAGGATAACGTCAATCCGGGTGTTGTTTTTGGTCAGCTCAATCGCGTTTTCAATTTTCTGGCGCAATTGGGGTTCGAGATGCTCAAGATGACCGATGTGAAGCAAACGCGCGCCTTCCTTATGCAGCTCCGGGGTTTCCGTTTCAATGAATTCACCCAGAAGCCCCATCAAACCGCCGACTTCTTCTTCGGGGCGGCTCCAGTTTTCAGTGGAGAAGGCATAGAAAGTCAGGTGTTTGATGCCGGCATTGGCGGCGGCACGAATGATGCGGCGCAAGTTCTTTGTTCCCGCGCGGTGCCCAGCCAGGCGCGGTAATCCGCGCGCTTTTGCCCAGCGACCGTTCCCATCCATGATGATGCCGACATGTTCCGGCACGCGTCTGATTGTTTCGGACATCCTTAAAATTCCATGATCTCTGTTTCTTTACGCTCGCCGATGATATCCACCTGAGCTACCATTTCGTTGGTCAGCTCCTGCAAGTCCGATTCTCCTCTTTTGAGTTCGTCCTCGGAGATCATTTTCTCCTTTTCAAACTCACGCATGTCTTTCAGGCTGTCACGCCGGATGTTCCGGATGGCAACACGGCAATCTTCAAGGCGTGAATTGACCATTCTTACCAGGTCGCGCCGGCGCTCTTCTGTGAGCGGCGGTAGGTTGAGGCGGATCACCTTGCCATCACTGTTGGGGGTAAGTCCCAGATCCGAAGCCTGAATGGCGCGCTCGATAGCTCTGAGCGATGAGGAATCAAAGGGGCGGATGAGCAGCTGACGGGATTCGGGCACACTAATGGTCGCAAGCTGAATTAATGAGAGGCTGGAGCCATAGTACTCAACCTGCAGTCTTTCGATCAGTGCGGGTGAAGCCCGCCCGGTTCGGATCGCCATCAGATCATCTTCCAACACGTCCAATGCGCCTCGCATGCGCTGTTTGGACTCTCTTAACAGTTCATCAATCATGTTGACCTCCTTGTTCGAACAAGGCTTAAGCATAACCTATTTTTATTCAAAATGGGAATAAAGCCTTCGGCAAAACGAGAGACAATATCGGAATAGAGGCTGGAACAGCAAACCTCTTTCGGGCAAGATGGGATTCCATTTATCCTTGGAGTCATTTTTTTTGGGAAATAATCGTGTTGGGAGTAAATACATACCGTACGGATGGGCTTTAGTCCATCCGCCGATCGCGCCAGGTTTGAATAAATCACACTTGCCCGACTGAATTGCTTGTGGTATAACACATCTAAGTACATAGCCCTTGCGGCACTCTTATCCAGAGAGGTGGAGGGACCGGCCCTTTGAAACCTCGGCAACCAACCAAGTGTATGGTGCCAATTCCGGCAGACAATCTGGAAGATGAGAGGCTAAAGCATACCAAGCGGAATGCCCCTCACTTGCAGGGGCATTTTTTTTCGTAACCTGAGGAGGTTAACAATATGACAACAACTTTTATGCAATCACCCAAGTACCTGTTCACATCCGAATCGGTCACTGAAGGTCACCCAGACAAAATGTGCGACCAGATCAGCGACGCGATCCTGGATGCCATGATCAAGGAGGACAAAGCCAGCCGGGTAGCCTGCGAAACTGCCATCAAGACCGGCTTTGTTCTAACCTATGGCGAAGTGACCACCAAGACCTATGTTGACATCGACGCGCTCGTGCGCGAAGTGGTAAACGGCATCGGCTATGATCGCGGCAAGAAGGGCTTCGATGGCTCCACCTGCGGCGTGCTGGTGGCACTGGCAAATCAGAGCGCGGATATTTCCCGCGGTGTGGATCAGAACGGCGTGAAGGAAGCAGTTGAATACAACGAAGCCTTCATTGAATCTGGTGGCGCCGGCGACCAGGGTATGATGTTTGGTTTTGCCTGCAACGAGACCGAATCCCTGATGCCGATGCCCATCTATTATGCCCACAAGCTGACCCGCCGTATGGCGGAGGTCCGCAAAAACGGCACCATTCCCTGGATGTACCCGGACGGCAAAAGCCAGGTAACGGTGGAATATCATTACGGCAAGCCTGTTCGCATCCATACAATCGTTGTCAGCAGCCAGCATGCTGACCAGCTGGATCACGAAGAAGTCAGCCACGATCGCATTGAGGCAGACATTCGAGAACACGTGATCAAGGCTGTCATTCCCGCGGAACTATTGGACGAGGACACCAAAGTCTACGTAAATCCGACCGGTCGTTTTGTGATCGGTGGACCAATGGGCGATGCCGGCATGACCGGACGCAAGATCATCGTGGACACCTACGGCGGTATGGGGCGGCATGGCGGCGGTGCCTTCAGCGGTAAAGATCCAACAAAAGTTGACCGCTCTGCAGCCTATGCAGCCCGTTGGGTGGCAAAGAACGTGGTGGCAGCCGGATTGGCTGAACGCTGCGAAGTGCAGGTTTCCTATGCCATCGGCGTTGCTCAGCCTCTGAGCATCAACGTGGAAACTTTTGGCACTGGTGCCGTGGAAGATGAAAAAATCGCCCAGGCGATCGCCAAGGTCTTTGACCTGCGCCCACGCGCCATCATTCATGACCTCGATCTTCTGCGCCCGATCTATCGCCAGCTGGCTGCTTATGGGCATTTTGGTCGCGACGATCTGGACCTGACCTGGGAAAGAACCGACAGAGCCGACGCGCTCAAAGAAGCTGTTAGACTTCTGACTAGATAACAAAACCCTTTATAAATTCACATCAAAAAGAAGCAGACTTGTTTGTCTGCTTCTTTTTTGTACAAACTCACCCAACAATTAACTTGATATTACTGGTGCAAAAAGAATACTATTATTAGCAAATGGAACGTAAGCAGAAGTTGTCACTGTTAATATTGAGCGCGCTTTTTCTGCTCTCAGCCGTATTGACGGTCAGCTTTGGTTTGAAATATTTCGGGGGAACGCAAGGCACTCAAAATGAGATGACCCGGCAGGCTGACAGCGTGGCCACTTTCATGGCGAATTATTACCAAACCGCCACCGCTCAGCCAAGCCCCACCCCGACCAACGCGCCAAGTCTCGCAGCACCCAAACTGCTGCCGCCGACCGCCACCACAGCACCAACACCCACACCTAATCCGCATGCTGAGGAGCTGCAGCAAGTGCTTTCCTTGGTAGAAATCGACTTCTCCGCCTGGCAAAGCCTGAATTCTGATGTGCGGGCATGGATCCACAATGGGGCTATCCGAGTAGATCATCCCATCCTGAAATCGCCGGATAATGAATACTACCTGACCCGTGATCTTGATTTATCTTACAAAGCTATGGGATCGATCTTTTTTGACTTTCGCAATAAAAGCGACTTCAGCGATCCGAACACCATCATTTATGGACACAATTTTGACAACGGGCTCATGTTTAGCAACCTGGTTTGGTACAAGAGCCAGCAGTTTTATGAACAGAATCCCTTTTACTACCTTTACACACCAGATCAGGTCTACCGTGTGGACATTGCCGCCGGCATCGTGGTCAGCGAAACGGACACCACCTACCTGGTTGTCGATTTCAACTCTGAGCTGGAGTTCAGCAGCCTGATCCAAAATATCCAAGAAAATTCTGTGATCGAAACTGAAATTAGGCTCACACCCGGAGATCAGCTGGTTACGCTCTACACCTGCACGAACGACTGGCAAGGACAGCGCTTTGTTGTGATTGGCAAGCTAACCCCACTGGGATCCTTTTCAGCGCAATAATTGCCGGAGATGAAAGGCAATAAAACAGATCAGGCAATGATTTTTGCTTCAACATCACTTGCTCTGTTCTCATCTACAAGATCATAAACGCTCAACACAATATCTCCACCCCGCAGATATCTACATACCTTGTACAATTTCTCGATATTAATACCAACTAGGTATTAATATATAGATCTCTTACGCTTTTTATAGATAGAAAGGTTGTACTGTGAAAACTATATCCACAATTTTACTTGCTGTCCTATTACTTTTTACTCTCAGCCAGGAGCAGCAGTCCGTTCTGGCGAGTGAAAACTACCAACTCAATTTGTCCCATATTGAATGTCTTGGAACCCATGCTGAAATCCACTTTGTCTTACTGAATACCGTTGACGGAGATGTTATATCAGACCTTACCTACACCTACGGCACCATCCCACCCGGTCCGCGCAGTGGTAATGTTGTCCATTTTACAGACAACGTGCCGCCAGGCTATTACAACATTACAAGTGCCTCGGTGTGGGTCAACAGCACCCTGGTAACGCTCCACAACCCCGGTGACTACGCTGGCGATTACGCCTGCCAGCAGCAGCCTACCAATACGCCTACCTTTACTCCCACAAATACCCCTACCAACGCACCAACTTTTACGCCTACTTCCACAGCAGTGACGCCTACCAACGCACCAACTTTTACGCCTACTTCCACAGCAGTGACGCCTACCAACGCACCAATTTTTATGCCTACTTCCACAGCAGTGACGCCTACCAACACACCAACTTTTACGCCTACTTCCACAACGGTAACGCCTACGGAAACACCCACAAATACTCCAGAACCAAGCCCAACGGTAACACCCACCGATCCTTCCGCAACCCCCACAACTCCAATTGTGATGGCAACGTTTTCGGTGCCAAACACAGGACGGGATGATAACTTTGCAGGACCAGCCTTTATGGTCGCGGGACTGTCAACCATTGGGTTGGGTCTTGCCCTGAGCAGTTTATTGCGAAAATCAAATGCTCTCAAGCACAAATAATCAGGCTGATTCTTAAATAACAAAAAAGTCCGGGGTTTTCCCCGGACTTTAGTTATGTGCGCAAAAAATCGGACCTATCGCCTGAACCTCAACAGCAGCCAGATCAGACCAAAAGCTGCGGCGAGACCAGCCAGGATCAATTTGATGTTCGTCGCAATCAGTGGTTCCTTCTCCGCTTCAACAGCCTCGCGCGAAGCAGCTACTGATGGAACTGGAGCTTCGTCCGGTTGGACAGCAATAACCTGCCCCAACTGGTCCTCACGAACGCCAAAAATCAATGGCTCGACCGTAATTTTCTCCTCAGAAAGCATCCTTGCCGCCTCAGTTGGCTCCAAAAGGTCTTCAGCCTGAAGTGGCTCATCCACCGCATCTTCAGCATATGTTTCGGCAAGCCCGCCGCCTAATCCAACAGTAAAGTCCCCGGTAATTGAACCACCGCCACCGATACCCCCAGCGCCACCGCCGCCCTTGCCACCTACGGACACCCAATTGAGCAAGTAAACTGGCTGAGCATCTTCCTCTTCAGCTTGTTTCATAACGCTTTCAGTAGCCGCCTCATTTTCCAACATCATGGTAACCGGCTTCTCATATGCTGGTTGCGGAGCGGAGAAATTTGAAAAAATGAACTCACTGCCAAAAATGACAGCCAACAGGATCATGGAAACCACACTTGCCCAACCAAAACTCGACAGCAGGAAGCGACCGCGACGGGCTTTTTCTGCCTCACCGCGGGTCAGGGTAAATTGATGAGGTACTTTTCTGACAGGAAGGTTGCGCATACCCTGCTTTAACGCAGTCATATCCGCCAGAGCTTGTTTCAGCTCGGGGGATTGCTGCAGGCGCTTCTCAAACTTCGCGCGGTCCTTGATGGACATCGCGTCGTCGAGGTATGCACAAAGCAGCGTCATTTCCTTTTCAGAGATTTCTGCTTGCCTATTCATCATCTTCCTCGCTAATATGACGAAATTGGTCAGGTAAAAGTTCCCTGAAACCCTGCAGGCAGTGCTGCATTTTTTGGCGCGCGCGTGCTAACCGGCTCTTGACCGTGCCAATAGGCGTTCCGATAATCTGCGCGACTGATTCGTAATCCTCTCCTGAGACGTCCACCAAGGTGATCACAACCCTAAATTTTTGATCGAGACCGCTCAGGCAGTGCTGAATAGCCTCCTCAAGCTCAGAAGTTCCCAGCACATCTTCGGGACCGGCAGATTTATCTTCCAACCACTCGGGCGATTCCATTAACTCGCCATCATTGGTTTCCGGTTCGATCGGCACGCTTGGTCTGCGTCGCTGACGCCTGAGTTCATCGTAGCAGGCATTGGTGACGATGCGCAAAAACCAACTCTTGAAGGATCCGCCGCGATAGGTATCGAGCTTGCGGTACATGGAGATAACTGCTTCCTGCGTGGCATCTGCAGCCGCATTTTCGTCTGCCACAATTCGATAGGCGACGTTAAATGCCACTTCCTGGTGCTGGAGGACGAGTTGATTAAAGGCATCAAGGTCTCCATCAACAGCAAGTTTGATCAGTTCAGTCTCTTCCATGCGTGCTTTCGTTGCAAGACTCACACCAGTGAGCTGACACTACAGTTACATTCTAACGCAATCATGGTTAATAAAGAAGCTTTCATCTACAGTTAGCTTTGTTTTTCTGGATTTGATATCTTCAATCTGGAAACGAGCAACAAAAAAGAGTGCATGAGAGCACTCTTTTATAAGCAACTGTTAAAAATCTGTTTATGCTTCAGGATCAGGGCTATCACCATCACGTAAAGGAGGAAAAAGGATGACTTCACGCAGGGTGTGCTGTTCGGTGAGCATCATCGCAAAGCGATCCACACCAAGCCCAAATCCGCCAGCAGGGGGCATTCCATAAGCCAGCGCGCGCAGGTAGTCTTCGTCCATTGGGTTGCGCTCTTCATCGTCTTCGGTGTAGGTGCGGCCAAGTTCAAGGAAGCGTTTTTCCTGGTCAAGCGGGTCATTAAGCTCCGTAAAGGCATTGCACAGTTCCATACCTCCGATATAGCCTTCGAAACGTTCCACCGTGTTGGGGTCTTCTGGCTTAGCCTTAGCCAGGGGTGAGATGTCGCGCGGGTAGTCATATAGGAAGGTTGGCTGGATCATGACTGGTTCAAGGTAGGTTTCCATCAGCGTGTTGATCAGCTTGCCGCGCGGAGTTCCCGGCTTGAAGGGGATCTGTCGGGCTTTCATGATCTCTGCTAAAGCTTCGTCGGTGGGATAATCCTGGATATCAATGCTGGCATGATCGATCAAACCCTGGCGGATCTGCATCCGGTTCCAGGGAGGTGTGAGGTCGATTTCGTGTCCATCATACTGGATAAGCATCGTCCCTAAAACACGCTGGGCAACCTGCGAAACCATCTGCTCAGTCATCTCCATGATCGTGTTGTAATCCGCGTATGCCATGTAGAACTCAAGCTGGGTAAACTCAGGGTTGTGCTTAAAGGACACCCCTTCGTTGCGGAAGTCCCGCCCAATTTCATACACGCGATCCAGCCCGCCAACAAGCAAGCGCTTCAGGTAAAGCTCAAAACTCACGCGCAGGAAGAGTTTCTGGTGAAGCTGGTTGTGGTAGGTTGTGAAGGGTTTGGCTGCCGCTCCGCCGTAAATCGGTTGCAGGATAGGGGTTTCCACTTCCTGAAAACCGCGTTCATCCAAAAAATCGCGCAGGGCTTTTAGGATTTCGGTGCGCTTACGGAAAATCTCACGGACTTCGGGATTGACTGCCAGGTCAACATAACGCTGGCGATAGCGGGTTTCGGGGTCGGTCAGTGCGGCATGGCGAATAACCTCACCATCAACCACCTCATCCTTTGCTGCTGGCAGTTGATAGAGCGCCTTGGAGAGCATCCTGAAGTCTTCAACCTGCAAAGTCACTTCTCCGCGTTTTGTGCGCACCATCGTGCCTGTGGCTTCGATGAAGTCGCCAAGGTCAAAAAACCGTACAAACTGATCAAGCTTCTCCTGCCCGAGTTCGTTGACGCGCATAAAGAGCTGGATTTTGCCACTGCGATCTTCGATATGGGCAAACGAAAGCTTACCCATGTTGCGGATAGCGCGCAAGCGGCCCGCCAGGGTCAGCTTGAGTCCCTCCGCCTCGCCAGCTGCCTCGCGAGTTTCAAAGGTTTTAATGGCATCAGCGTTGCTGCTATTTTTATAAGAGCGGGTTGGGTAAGGTTCAATCCCATCCTGGCGCAGTTGCTGCATTTTTTCCAGGCGCAGGTTTTCAAGTTCGGAAAAGTTGTCTGTTAGCATGGTTCGTCCTTTAGATTAAAATAAGCCCCACCGCGATATAGGGTGGGGCTTTGAGAATTCTGACGATTACTCGCTCTTGAGAATCTCGACGGTGTAAGCACCACCTGGAGCTTCAATTTTAACCTTATCACCAATACGATGGTTAATTAAAGCCTTACCAATAGGGGATTCGTTGGAAATTCGTCTTTCGCGGGGGTTTGCCTCAACAGGACCAACAATCTTATACGTTTCAGGCTCGCCGCCTTCTTCGCAGATTGTCACTTTTGAACCAACCGTCACGAGACCATGCTCGTTTTCGCCATCTTCAATGATGTGGGCGTTGGCAAGCAGGAGTTCCAGCTCCTTGATACGGCCCTCGGTGAAAGCCTGTTCGTTTTTGGCAGCCTCGTATTCCGCGTTTTCGATCAGCTCGCCATCTTCCATTGCATCCTGTAAACGCTGAGCAACTTCCTTGCGTTTGACTTTGCGCAGAAATTCCAGTTCAAGTTCTGATTTTTCAAACCCCTCACGGGTCAAGTATGAGCTTGGCATAATTACAATATTCCTTAATACATTTTCTCAAATCCCAACCCCCCAAATCGGGCTGGGTTAATACAAAACGCGCCTCGAAAGCCTGAAGCTTCCTTAACGCCGGTGAGTCATTATACTATGAATGTCCCCATTTTGCACAAGTTACAGTTGTATGGGCAATCGCATCTTATTTCGTGCATCACCAATCAAAGCGTAATCATCTTAGGTAAGTATCCATAATTGCTGTCTTCTATCACGATCCAATCGAATTCTGATGAATTCAACTTGAATTGCGTCTACTGCAGACACAATAATCCCTTGCTTGGCAGGGTTATCCCTACTTTAGGAACTCTTAAGCCTGGCTCAAGATGTTAAATAGGTAGTTATTGTCCCAGCCACAGCGCAGTCGCTTCCCTTTGACCCCGATCTTGCTGATTTTGTCCTGCCTGAGCAGGTTCAAACTCATCTTGCGAATGATGCTGAAGTTGCTGGCGGCATTATCTTTCCTCATCCGAGCTCTGTCTTCGTTGAACGCAATGTCCAAAACCCAGTGCAACTTGTTTTCGATCCCCCAGTGACTGCGTTGATATTCCAGGATCTGGGTGGCATTGCTGCGCAAACTGGTGATAAAGTAGCGCATGGGTCTTTCTGGCTTCCCGTTGATGATCCGTTCACTTTCAATGAACACCAAACTCTTCACTCCAGGCCATTTGTCTGAGATGTTCCTCAGATATTCTTCGTCCGATACCAGCCAGCAACGCCTGGTTTCTATCCTTCCATGCCCCTTGTTGACCGTCTCAGTATAGTCATAGGGGGCATCTTTGAAGTTCTGTTGTTGATCAATGCGAAAGATGAATTCCATCTCATCCCGCAAATTACTTTGGTTGGCTTTGACTGCCAACAGATAATCCCCACCTTTAGCCACTATTTGTTCAGCAATGGCTGTTTGGGTACCAATGGCATCAATGGTGACGATCTTTCCCTTCACATCCAACATGCCAAGCAGCTCCGGAATGGCAACAATCTCGTTTGACTTTCCTTCTACCG
>DDWY01000070.1 GCA_002347705.1 Anaerolineaceae bacterium UBA2274
CATAATTCACCTTATTTTGGTTCTTTTTACCTGCCTTTTGACCACCACCGACAATACACCCTGGGTTAAGCGGCTGAAGCGGGTTGCGCCTTGAAGCCGACCCACGTCAGGAGTTTGACCAATCGTTTCAAATTGAGCGCCATCGCGGTGAAGAAGGCCTGCACCGCGAACTTCACTTTGCCAGGATAGCGACAACGTCCCAGCCCATGCCCTTGCTTGGCTTCGCCAAGTTGAACGCAAAAAATGAGGCGCGATCGAGAAGAATGCTACAATTACAAAAGATCAGCCACAACTGGCTTCCAGGGTAAGAAAATAGGCGAAATTTATCAGAGATTGAATACAAGTATCCATAAGGAGTGCTTCAATGAACGAAGAGCAATTAAAGAGAGTGATCAAATTTCAAAAAGATGAAAAAAACGGTTATGTGATTTATGGCAAACTGGCCAGTCTGATCAAAGATCCTCACAATTCTAAGATCCTCCATGAAATGTCAGCCACTGAAATGCGCCATTATCAGTTTTGGAAAAAGATCAGTAAAACAGACGTAAAACCGAATCAATTTAAAGTGTTTTTAGCAGTTTTTATGGCACGCGTTTTGGGAATAACTTTCACGATAAAACTGCTCGAAAAAGACGAAGCCGCAGGCGCTTCCGAATATGCGGAATTTGATTCGGTGGTGCCCGGAGCAGCTCAACTCGGAAAAGATGAGGAAGAACACGAAGATTCACTGGCCGGGATGATCCAGGAAGACTTCCTGTCTTACATGGGTTCCATCGTATTAGGTCTTAACGATGCATTGGTAGAACTGACTGGCACCCTGGCAGGGTTAACGCTTGCGCTGCAAACTGGCAGACTGGTTGTGATCAGTGGTTTGGTAACCGGGATTGCAGCTTCTTTTTCAATGGCGGCTTCCGAATATCTTTCGGCTCAGGCAGATAACAATCCCAAGGCTGTGCGATCAGCGCTTTATACTGGTCTTGCCTACATAGTTACCGTAATTTTGCTGATCCTGCCTTATCTCTTAATACCACAGCATGATAAGGGTATCTACATTAGCCTTGGTGTGACTTTGATCATCGCTGTCTTGATCATCTTTGGCTTCAATTTTTACATATCTGTGGCAAAAGACTTGTCTTTCAAAAAGCGCTTCCTCGAGATGTTCGTGATCAGCATGGGTGTGGCAATGCTATCCTTTGGGGTTGGTTTGGTGGTGAGGGCTGCTTTTGGGGTTGATTTGTAGTTTCTTTAGTGATTCTGCTACGAACCAACAATATCGCCACTAATCTTGAGCCAGTATCCAAAGGATGCCCGTCACCCTTGGAGAACTGATGGTTATTTTATTGAACTCAGGCGGCATAGATTGCCCAAAAATTGACAAAACCAGTTGACCTCACCTAATTACCTAGTTTCATTTGACAATTCAAAATGCATATGCTAAAATCTGTGAACTTCGGTCTTTTAGAGGCTGAGATAAACTCTGCGGGTGTAGTTCAATTGGTAGAACGTCTCCTTGCCAAGGAGAAGGTCGTGAGTTCGAGCCTCATCGCCCGCTTTCTTCAAAGCTGATACCGCAAGCGATATCAGCTTTGTTTTTACGGCGACGTGGCCAAGCGGTAAGGCAAGAGTCTGCAAAACTCTCATCATGGGTTCAAATCCCATCGTCGCCTCTTTTTATTTAATGCCGTTTTATTGTCCTGATAACATTCCGCCATGATACAATCACCCCATCATAGCGGGAGAGGTGCCCATGAACAAGCTTTACTTCGGTGACAACCTGGTCGTCCTGCGGGATAACGTCCCCAGCGAATCGGTCGACCTGATCTACCTGGATCCACCCTTCAACAGCAACAAGAATTACAACATCCTCTTCAATAGCCCAAAGGGTCAGAAGTCAGAAGCGCAGATCACCGCCTTCGAGGATACCTGGCACTGGGGCGATGAGGCTGAACGGGAGTACACTGAGATTCTCCACCAGCCCAACACCAACGTGGCTGAAATGATCCAATCCTTCCGCAAGTTCCTTGTAAACTCGGACATGATGGCCTACCTCACCATGATGACCATCCGCCTGCTCGAGCTGCACCGCGTCTTGAAACCGACCGGGAGTTTGTATCTGCACTGCGACCCCACCGCCAGCCATTATTTGAAAGTGCTGCTGGATATGGTGTTTGGGGCGGATAATTATCGGAGTGAGATTGTTTGGAAACGTAGCGGCTCGCATGGTGGCTCAAAAAGATGGGGACCGCTGCACGATACTATATTTTTTTATTCTAAAAGTTCAAATTTCACCTGGAATAAAGTTTTTGAAAAATACGATGACTCATACTTGGAAAAGTTTTACAGGTTTTCCGATAAGCGCGGTAGGTATCGCCTTGTTACCCTAACTGGCGCAGGAACAAGAACGGGTGATTCAGGAAAATCATGGCGCGGAGTAAATCCAACAAGTGTTGGCAGGCATTGGGCAATTCCATTAAGCGCCCTAAGTACAATAACAGATGAACAAACAATTAAAAAACTTAGTACACAGGAAAAATTAGATTTACTGGATTCGGCTGGTTTAATTTATTGGCCACCAAAAGGCAGTGTTCCACAGCAGAAACGCTATTTGGATGAAGCCGAAGGAGTATCTATCCAAGATGTGATTACCGATATCTTGCCAATATCATCCCAAGCCGCAGAACGTATGGGCTATCCCACTCAAAAACCCCTCGCCCTGCTTGAGCGCATCATAAATGCCTCTTCCAACCCCGGCGATGTGGTGCTCGACCCATTCTGCGGTTGTGGCACCGCCGTTGAAGCTGCCCAAAAGCTGGACCGCCAATGGATCGGCATCGACATCACCAGCCTTGCCATCACCCTGATCGAGAAGCGCCTGCGCGACAGCTTCCCTGGCATCCAGTTCGAAGTCGTCGGTACACCCAAAGACCTTGAAGGCGCGCGTGATCTGGCCAACCGTGACAAATACCAGTTCCAATGGTGGGCTTGCTCCCTCGTCAACGCCCAGCCCTACCAGGGGAAAAAGAAAGGCGCGGACTCCGGCATCGATGGACTGATCTTCTTCCAGGACGAGCTCAACTCCGCCAAGAAGATCATCGTCTCCGTCAAAGGCGGGGAAGGTGTCAGCGTCTCCCAAATCCGCGATCTCAAAGGCACAGTCGATCGCGAGAAAGCTGCCATCGGTATCTTCGTCACCCTTGCCGAACCCACCCGCCCCATGCTCACAGAAGCCGTCAGCGCTGGCTACTATGAGTCCCCTCTGGGCACCAGCTACCCCAAAATTCAGATCCTGACCATCGAAGGGCTGCTTTCCGGTCATCAAAATGCCGAATACCCCGATCTCGCCCGCGGCGGTCTGACCTTCAAAAAGTCAAAACCCACCGAAAAAGACCCCGGCCAGCTTGAATTGGGGGTATAGTCAACGTTCATGTGCGAAAATCTGGTATAAAAAAACACCACATCTGGATTGTAATCTCCCGACATGGTGACCTCAGTGAGGATTTAGCCTGGTGCTTTCGCAGAGCAGTGACATATATATATTACAACTTATTTAGGTTTTCGTCAACCTTAAATCCAATACCATTTAGGACACATCTCAAAACCTTTTGCATGTCCGTGTTATTCAGTATTCGGACTGTGTAAGTTCTGTCGCCGTTTTCAAGCTTTTCATGTTGCCTGGTAAGACGGCTTAAGCTTAATGAATAAACCATATCCCCTTTCACCCACATCTTCGGCGAAGGAAATTTCTTACAAAAAATCGGATTGAATTCCAGTTCTACGTGGTAATCTTCGATGACATTCGGTTGCGTTGTTGACAGACATACGACAGTTGCTAGGTTAGATCTCGATTGTATTCGAGGTGAAAGTACGATACACGGTCTGATTTTATCCATCTCTGGAAATCGTAGGCCCTCAAAATCTCCTATTAGTACTTCACCTCGGTCTGGCGGATATTGTATTGGCATAAGATGATTTTATCTTGTATTCATATTTTGACAAGAAAAATAGAAAAAAATATCCTCACACCACTATCGGATCATGCACCACCGGCTGCACCCCAATCTGGCACCCAACGTGCTTTGGCTTTACGTGTGTCACCACTCTCAGGCATACGAATGCACCTCCCAAAGGCTTTGGCACCATACCCCCAACCATTTTATGCAAACCCTTCAGCCTAAACGATGAACCAGCACCGCCACAACAATGACCATCCCCACCGCCCGGTGCAGCAGTGCCATCTTTTTGCGAATTTCTTTATCCTTTTGCTTGGTTAGCCCAAAGCCCAGAACAGATTGCACTGCCAGAGCCAAACCTGCAATCAACCCCGCCACAGGGATTTCTCCAAAAAAAGAGTATTGCAAAATGAAATGGATTATGATCGCTCCAACTGCCACAAAACCCGCGTTTCGATGGGTCTTATTCACAAATTGGTAAACCTTTTTGAGCCAACCGGGCAAGGTTTTGCCATTCTTGCGCATCCGCTCAACCACTGCCTGCAAAATGGGACGGGAAACTAAATAAATAATACTGAGCAAACCAATCGATCCAAAAACACCACCAAAATTTTCCATAGCTCCTCCAGTTAAAAGATTAATTTGATAAATACCGGGTCAGGTCAGCCAGGTTCTCGCAAACCAGATCCGGTAGGTATTTTGCATTTTCCAGGTCCTCAAGCCTGGTCTCATCACTCAGCACCAGCACTGTTTTAACACCTGCGGTCATCCCGAGAGCAATATCTGTATAAAGCCGGTCGCCGACCATCACCAAATCTTCAGGCCTAAGCCCCCACCCCTCTGCCAAAGCATCAACTATTCCCGGATTGGGCTTACCAATCACCACGTCTGCTCTTCGCCCAGTGGAAGCTTCCACCAGGCTCATCATTGCGCCAATATCGGGCACTAATCCTTCAGGTGTTGGGCAATTTACATCCGGATGGGTAGCGATATAGGGCAGACCCTGGCGCACAAAACGGCAAAAAGCGCTCAAGCGCTCGTAGATCAGGCTGGTGTCGTAACCAATCACAACCAGGTCCGGATCGCTTTCGCTCAGCGCAATGCCGGCTGCATCAAAACTCTCCATCAGGCTCGACGTGCCCAACAAGAAGACCTTTTTTTCCGCATGATATTTATTTAAATAGGCAATTGTGGCGTCACCCGCGGTAAAAACGCGCGCGTCTTCCTCCATGACACCCAAACCTCTTAACTTTCGGATGTAATCCAGCTTGCTGCGAGAGGTGTTATTTGTTAGAAAACTGAAAGGCAATCCGCGTCGATTTAGGAGCTCAATCAGTTCCAAGCCACCTGGCAAAAGCCTGTCACCCAGGAAGAAGGTCCCATCCATGTCCAGCAGAAATGCTTTGGCTTCGCCTAAAAAATCTTGGTTAATGTTTAATGTTGACATTCATTCTGTCCCTAATAGAATCAAATAACACGAAAGGAAATACCATGAATACCATCTGTTATTCTATTCCAAATATGAGCTGCAATCACTGCGTGATGCACATTCAGAAGGCAATCCAACCCCTCGAAGGCGTCAAAAAGGTTGACGTGGACCTCGCGAGCAAATCTGTGACGGTAGAGTTTGACTCCCCGGCAACAGAACTACAACTGAGAGCTGTTTTGGCTGAAATCGGATATCCGGCAGCCTGATCACAACTTAAGCTTTCGGATAGCTTCATTCGCCAATTCATCCGCCCGTTCGTTGTGGCGGTTGCCCGCATGCCCTTTCACCCATTCCCAGCTGATCTGGTGTTCTGCCATCACGCGGTCGAGCTCCTGCCATAGATCCGCGTTAAGCAAGACGCCATCTTTGCGCCTCCATCCGCGCACTTTCCAGCCCGGCAGCCACGCGGTGGCGGCATTGACCAGGTAGCTGGAATCGGTGAACAAGTGGACAACGGAAGGTTGTTTGAGCGCTTTCAATGCCTCAAGAGCGGCAGTGATCTCCATGCGGTTGTTGGTTGTCTGCGGCTCCGCGCCGCTGATTTCTTTTCTATGCCCACGGCTGATCAGGATCGCCGCCCAACCGCCTGGCCCGGGGTTTCCCCAGCAGGCACCATCGGTGTAAATTTTCAAATCTGGTTTGTCGCTCATGGCTGCCCCCCGGTGTGATCATACAGGGTCTGTTTGAGCACATCGATGATATTGGGGAAGTATTCTGAGTCCAGATCATAAATTCTCTGGTAAGCGTCCTGCAACACGTAACGGTTGATCCCCCATGAAGCTGTCTCAGGTGCCAGCGTCAGGTGGACACCCTCCTTCAGGGCAGACGCCCAGGCAGGGTGAAAAGCCGCGTAATCTGCGGCCACCAAAGCAGGATGCCCGGTGGCAGGCCACAGACCATTGAGATCAACCAGTCTCACCTGCTGAGTGGGCTGCAGCAACCACCGCACAAAAAACCAGGCTGCCAGTTCGCTTCCAGCCTCTTCCGCGTTGATTGCCACACTGATCGATTCGAGAGCGATCGAGCCTTTCCCGTCAGTTGTCGGGTAGGGAATGGTTTCCCAGTTGAGCACGGTCTGTTTATCGGGCAGGTATTGTGTCTGCTGATTGAGTTCGCTCAGCGTTCCCTCATAAGCCAGGGCGTATTTATCCACGAAATACTGATAGGGTGTGGGTTCCAAACCTACCCAGGAGCTGTCATCAATAAAAGCCTGTTTTAGAGCCCGGAAAGAAGCGTCGAGAGCGCTGTCATCCAGCTGTAAGACCCGGTTTTCCAATGAATAGGTTCCTCCATAGGCAGCATACCAGCTTTGGGCAGACAGCACCGATTTTGAAAGCAGCAGACCGCCGGTGCCGTTATTGACATAGATATTATCGTTCAGGTTTGAGGTCAAACCTGCCTGCATCTGGATCACAAAATCATCCCAGCCGAGCGGTACCTCTTCCAAACCAAGCTCCTTCGCCCACTCAGTCCGATAGTAGATCAAACCCGCGTCAAATGCCAGCGGAAGCGAATAGCGCGCTGTGGCTTCATTCGGTTTGGGCGCAAAAGCCTCGAAGGGTGAACCCTGGCGGTATGCATTCTGCGCTCCCCAGGTGGGATCGTTAATGTAATTATTCAAATCAAGGTACACGATCTGATTTTGTGGATTCATCAAATCGTATGTTTTGGCAATTAATACATTTGCTTGAAGATCTCCTTGCAGCAATGCTTCTGCCATGGAATCATCGCTGTCAAAGTAATCGGCAACTGCCCGGATCCCCCAGGAATTGGTCAGGTTGAAATCATCGATAAGTTGATTGAACCGATTTTTGTCCGTGAGATAAGGATACGCCACTTTCACTTCCTTGCCTTCAAGCGCCTTGAGATCCACCACCAGGGTAGGCTCGCTCGTGGGAACTGGCGTCGTGGTAGGAGGCAGCGGAGTAGGGGTGCGCGTCGGAGGAAGCGTCGGCTCGGGAGCCATCGGCTGGCAGGAAGTAGCAATAACAAGCAAACTCATTAAGAGCAACAAAAGCGGTTTAAATTTTCTCATCTTTTTTCCCATAAAAAACGGGAATGGATGGGAGTCGAACCCACGACGGCTCTTACCGACCCGACACTGATTTTGAAGACCAGGAAGCCCACCGGGACTTTACCATTCCCA